>NZ_DAISHJ010000002.1:203325-208596 GCF_036822615.1 Aggregatilinea sp.
GTCACCGCCTGCGCCAGCGGCACCGGCTCGATCATCGACGCCATGCGCGTGATCGGCGGCGGCGCGCGAGGCCGCCTGTGGAACCGCATCATGGCCGACGTGTACGGTATCCCCGTCCATCGACTCGCGGTGCTGCAAGAGGCAACGTCGATGGGCGCGGCCCTGGCGGGCGGGATCGGCGTCGGGCTGTACCCCGACTTTTCGATGTCCGAGACGATGAACGAGATCGCCGAGACGGTCCAGCCGGATCCGGCGAATCAGGCGGTCTACGCGCGCCTCTATCCGATCTTCGAGGCCACCTACCACGCGCTAGCGCCCGTTTACGACATGCTCACGGATGCCGATCTGTAAAACGCTACTTAATTTTGGGCCGCTTATGAAAGGAGACTTTACTGATGCAATACCGTTACATGGGGCGTACCGGCCTGAAGGTGTCCGAGCTGTGCCTGGGCACGCAGACCTTTGGCTGGGGCGCTGACGAGCCGACCGCACACCGCATGGCCAGCCGGTTCATGGATGCCGGGGGCAACTTTTTCGACACATCCAATATATATAATGAGGGCCAGTCCGAAACGATCCTGGGAAGCTGGCTGAAGGACCAAGACCGCGCGCAGGTGGTGATCGCGTCCAAGGTATTTTTCCCGGCGGGCAAAGGGCCGAACGACACCGGGCTGACGCGCAAGCACATCTTCCACCAGATCGATGCCAGCCTGCGGCGGCTGCAAACCGACTACATCGACATTTACCAGACGCACTGCTGGGATGCCTCCACCCCGCTGGAGGAAACGCTGCGCGCGATGGACGATCTCGTTACGATGGGCAAGATCCGCTACGTCGGCGCATCCAATTACACACCATCCCAGTTGATGCGCTCGCTCATGCTCAGCGAAAAACACGACTGGGCGCGCATGGACTGCCTTCAGCCGGAATACAGCCTGCTGGTGCGCAGCCCGGAATGGGAGCTGCTGCCACTGTGCCAGGAGCAGGGCGTCGGCGTGATCGCGTGGTCACCGCTGGCCGGAGGCTGGCTCACGGGCAAGTACCGGCGCAACCAGCCACCACCATCCGACAGCCGCGCCGGGCGCGCCGATCGCTGGGATGACCTGCCGGAGCAGCGCGAGACGGAACAATATTGGGATATGGTCGACGTGTTGGTGGCGATCGCTGAGGCGCGCAGCAAGACGCCCGCCCAGGTTGCGCTCAACTGGGTGCTGAACAAACCCGGCGTGACTGCGCCTATTTTTGGCGCGCGCACACCGGAACAGTTGGAGCAGAATCTTGGCTGCGCAGGGTGGTCGCTCTCGCCGGAAGAGGTGGCGCAGCTTGACGCCGCGAGCGCGATCCCACTGCCCTCCCCCTACAACTTCATCGCCCGCTATACGCGCACACGCTGAAGGCAGTGCGCGGTCGGACCGAACCCGATTCGGGCTCAGGTTACAGAGTGTGCATCCTGTTGACCTGGGCCCGAATGCTGGGGAAGCCAGATAACGGATCAGATCTGCCGCTTCCCCAATAGTGACCTGCCCCCAGAGTCCATAGGTTTGATACGTCAACTGCACACGTCCATATCAGGGTATCAACGGTCAAATTTCGATCTCAGCCAGTCCACTTTCACCGATCATCCTGCGGCTATCTCATCTCCCCTATCATTGCCGTCATCTTCTGCCAATACAGCTTCCCATCACTCGGCAATCCGATCTCGCTCTGCGAAGATTTACAGATGACATATAGTGAATAATGAAAGACAAAACAAGGCAGCTGCAAATCTGCGATGCTCCATCTAGCCAGGCAAGAGGAGGGTAAGGTATGTGGCACTCTATTCAGGACCATATGAGCTGGCGCGCTATCCCGATTGCTGGGTTGGCAGCCGGTACTGTTTTTCTGCTTGTCATCATGATCCTGACGCCTGTAGTCATGGATGTAGAGCCAACAATTATTCTGCGTTACTTCGGCTCCCTTGTACTGGGCACGGACATCTTACTTAAGGACGATATCCTTACGCTGGTGGTGGGAATCATCGTGCATTATGCGCTCTCAATTGCCTTCACCGTGCTTATCGCCGTGGTGATTCACCGTTGGGGTCTGCTCGTGGGAATCATCGGCGGGGGTATCATGGGGATCGCAATTTATCTGCTCAATCTCTACTTCTTTACTGTGCTGTTTGAGTGGTTTTTTGCCATCAACAGCAGCGTGTTGCTGCTTAGCCACATTCTGTTTGGTGCCACAGCAGGCGGTGTATACGAATTATTCGATCAATATGATACGCGGTTCGAACTGGAGGTGGAATGATGAGACGGAGAGGTGGTGGCGTCACACGGCTCATCGTCGGCTTGGTCATTGCAGCCATCTCGGTCATTACGTATCTTTCCTCAGCAGAGTTCAATGACGTAACAGGGGAAAAACAATATATCAGCCTGACGGTGGATCAGGAGATTGCCCTGGGATTACAGTCTGCGCCAGAGATGATCAACGAATATGGAGGACTGTACCCTGACGAAGAGGCGCAACAGGTTGTTGATAGCATTGGAAATCGTCTGGTCACGAACAGCGTCGCATCCGACACGCCCTGGCCGTTCGAGTTTTATGTTCTGAATGATCGCAACACCCTGAATGCGTTTGCGCTCCCTGGTGGTCAGGTATTCATCACAGCTGCACTACTCAATGAGCTGACGACTGAGGACCAGATCGCAGGCGTATTAGCCCACGAAATCGTCCACGTTTTAGCCCGCCACGCGGCTCAGCGGATCGCTAAAAGTGACCTGTCAAATGGTCTGGTGGGCGCAGTCGGAGTAGCTGCCGGGGATGCAAGTGCCGCTCAAACGGCGGCTGTGATTGGGCAATTGATTAATATGCAATACAGCCGTGATGATGAAACTGAATCCGACACCCTGGGCATATGCCTCATGGTCGATACAGAATACAACCCGGAAGCCATGATCGATGTCATGCGCGTGTTGGAAGCCGCCAGCACAGGCGCTGGCCAGCCGGAGTTTTTCAGTACACATCCCAGCCCTGAGCATCGTATCGAGCGCATCCAGGAGGCGATTCAGACAGCATCTCAGGACTGTCCCTCATAGGAACTTAGAGTGCTCGACATCCCGTAACGAGCGATCGTTTCAGCATAGCGCTGGTGGACTCGCCGAATATGGTGAGTCCACCAGTGTTATGCTGTTCGAATAAGCCAGTTTACAATGCACCCCGCTCTACTATCGCAAGAAATCTGATTTTGAGTGAAAATCATCCGCGAGGACGGTGAGTTTACCATTCGAGCACGTCTGTACCAGGGCATCGACCGGCAGATTCCCAAACCACCCACCATAGTCTATCCGCCTGAAAACGCCTATCGTCAAGCGATTACGGGCCACGCCCCTATCAAGGGATTGAGCAGGACAGTCCGGTAGGCTATATACTTGTTAAGGCTATGCACCGGGTCAACAAGTTTCGGCTTGCCAGGCAGCGGACCAATTGGTGCTTGACACCTTTGATTGTCGATGGTAGTAATACAATTACTTACTTGAGCGAGGGGAGGCTGTTTTAATGTCCAATGCATATTTTAGAGTGCCTACTCCGATAAACGAACCGATTCGGAGCTATCAGGCGGGGAGCGCAGAGAAGAAGGTATTGAAGGCCAAGCTGGCGCAGATGGCCGCTGAAGAAATTGAAATTCCGCTCATCATCGGTGGGCAGGAGATCAAAACCGGCAAACTGGCCGAGATAACTGCGCCGCACGATCACACGCTCAAGTTAGGTCGCTATCACAAAGCGGGTGAAAAAGAAGTGAAGATGGCCATTGAGGCCGCTTTAGAGGCGCGGAAAACCTGGGCCGAAATGCCGTGGGAACACCGGGCGTCCATCTTCATCAAAGCTGCCGATCTCCTGGCCGGGCCGTGGCGTAGTACGTTGAATGCGGCCACGATGCTAGGGCAGTCCAAAACGGTCTTTCAGGCCGAAATTGACTCCGCCTGCGAAGTCATCGATTTCTGGCGTTTCAATGTACATTACATGACTCAAATTATGGGCGACCAGCCCATTTCGTCGCCGGGAGTATGGAACCGGGTGGAGTATCGCCCGTTGGAAGGCTTCATCTTCGCTGTAACGCCCTTCAACTTCACCTCAATCGCAGCCAACTTGCCCACTGCTCCGGCAATGGTCGGCAACGTAGTCCTCTGGAAACCAGCCTCCAGCGCGGTGTATTCCGCTTACTATCTGATGCGCCTGCTGCAAGAAGCTGGCCTTCCCGATGGCGTCATCAATTTCGTTCCCGGCTCCGGTTCGCAAGTGGGTAACCCGGTAATGGCCAGTCCTGACCTGGCTGGCATTCACTTCACCGGCTCTACCGCAGTGTTCCAGGGTATGTGGAAAACTGTCGGCGAGACGATTACCGAGAAAAAGTACTATCCGCGCATCGTCGGCGAAACCGGCGGCAAGGACTTCATCTTTGCCCACCCGTCGAGCAAACTGGACGAACTGGTGACCGCAGTTATCAGAGGCGGATTTGAATACCAGGGTCAAAAATGTTCGGCAGCGTCGCGGGTGTATATCCCCGAATCGCTCTGGCCCGCTTTCAAGGAAAAATACGCCGCCGAAGTTGGCAAAATCAAGATGGGGTCGCCGGAAGATTTCACCAACTTTATGAGCGCGGTCATCGACAAGGGCGCATTCGATACCATCAAGGAATACATCGACTACGCCAAAGCCTCATCCGAAGCCGAAATTCTAACCGGCGGCGGCTGCGATGATTTGAAGGGGTACTTTATCGAGCCGACCACCATTGTCACCGCAAATCCCAGATTCAGGACAATGGAGGAAGAGATTTTCGGCCCGGTAGTAACCATCTTCGTGTATGCTGACGAAGACCTGGATGAGACGCTCGCCTTGTGCGACACGACCTCGCCCTACGCCCTGACAGGGGCGGTCTTTGCACAAGATCGGCAGGCCATCGTCAAGATGTCAAACTTCTTGCGTAATGCTGCTGGCAACTTCTACATCAACGACAAACCGACCGGCGCAGTGGTCGGACAGCAGCCGTTTGGCGGGGGCAGAGCTTCCGGCACCAACGACAAAGCGGGGAGCGCGATGAATCTGCTCCGGTGGATGACCGTTCGCGCGATAAAAGAAACGATGGTCCCACCTGCGGATTGGCGATATCCGTTTATGGACGAAATGTGATTGACCGTGCCAGCTATAAGAAGTGGCTGGCACAAGACTGTCAAGAAAACCCGATGTACAAGTTTAATCGGACAGAAGGTCAGCGAACTGGAGCGGCGACGC
>NZ_DAISHJ010000003.1:0-25847 GCF_036822615.1 Aggregatilinea sp.
GGGTGCCCTGGCAGGCACCTACTTTCTGTTGAACACCAACAGTACGCCGGAACCGGGCAGCAGCGCCAGCTATCGCGCCACGGCGGAAATGATGCTGACCGCCACGAAACAGGCGATTCTGGACGCAGGACCGACTCCCACCGTCGATCCCGACCGTTCCGCGACGCCGCCGCCGACCATCACGCCACGCGCAGAAACGCCCTCGAACGCGCAGGCAACCTCCACGCCGTCCGTACTTTTACCCTAGCTCATTTGGGACACTCTCATTATGTTTCTCAACCCTTTTAAGCTGTACCGGCGACTGTTTGGTCTGGCGATCTTGCTGCTTGGCGGCGGCACGATCGTGATGGCAAGCGTCGTCGTGATCGCCACCGGGAGTCTGGGGACGGATCGCCTGTTCGAAGCTATCAGCAGCAACGACCAGTCGCAGCGCCAACAAACGACGCTCAGCCAGGTGGTCGAGCGCCGCCCACTGCTCGAAGAGGTGCCCCTGCCCTCCGAGCTTTCGCGCGATCAAGATGTGATCGCCACCAATGTTGGGTTAGCGATTCTGCTGGCGATCGTATTTGGAATCATCACCACGACCCTGGGCAATATTATCCGCGAGGAAGAAGCGACTTTCCGGCGCTGGTTCTCGATCCCCGGCCTGCGCAATTTTTTCAACGCAATGGATTGGAGCGCAACCCGCAGCGTGCGCAGCGGCTGTCTGACGCTGCCCATGATCGCGCTCGTCTTTCTGCTGTATGGCATCATTTTCGCCCTACTGGAAGATGGGACCGACCTGTTGAGCGCGGACGGCGTGCAGCTCGTCGTGGTCATGGCGCTCAGCGTGGGGCTGATCAGCCTCGCGGGGGATTTCGCACAGCGGCAGATCGCGCTGCTCTGGCGGCGCACGTCGCGCTTCGGGCTGTATCCGGCGAACCTGTTCCTGGCCGCCGCGACAACCGTCTTCTCGCGCGTGTTCCACCTATCGCCGGGCGTGGTGTTCGGCGTGCCCGGCGGCGTGGACATCGATCTGGAAGACGAGCCACTGTTTCACGAAGTGCTGATGGCGTTTGCCACACTGTTTGTGATGACGGTGCTGGGCGCGCTGGGCTGGGCCACGGCGGCGCTCGTCAACTCGATGGGCGATCGCAGCCTGACAGGGGCGCAGGCGGACATCGCCGGGCCGCTGCTGGAACTGGCGTTCGCGGTCGGGCTGTCGCTGTTCCTGGTTGCAATCGAGACGGCATTCTTCGAGATGGTCCCACTGACGGCGACGATGGGCAGCGAGATTTTCCGCTGGAACCCGCTGGTATGGTTCGGATCGTTCCTGCCTTTGCTGTTCCTGTTCATGCACTCGCTGCTGAATCCGAACGGCGAATACCTGGAAGCGTTCGAACACACCAACTTACAGGTGCTCAGCGCAATGATCGTAATTTTGGGCGCGCTGACGGCAGCGCTGTGGATTTACTTCAACGTGGTGCGTGGGGACGAACCGGCTCACGTGCCCGCTGCCCCACCCTATGTGCCACCGCCGCCCTTCCAGCCGCCCGCACCTTCATACCCGCAGCAGCCACCCGTCGCGCCACCCGATCTGCGCGCGTACCAGCCGCCTCCGGCACAGCCCGCACAGCAGGGCTACGTGCCGCCGCCCATCGTGATCAGCGATGACGTCCCGCCGCCGATCATTATCAGTGACGAACCGCCTGACGACGAAAAACCACCCACTCGCGCATAAAAAAACCGGAGGCTGTGTGCCTCCGGTTTTTCGTACGTATAGCAGAAGAATCCTACCAGCCGCGCCGCTGTGCGGCTGCTTCGCGGATCGCTTCGAGGACACGCTCCAGCCCGGCGGACACGGTCCCTTCGGGCAGGTGGAAACGTACCATGCGGCGACCCTTGTTCTGCAGCGCCTGCAAATCGCCCTGAGCCTGCGCGCGTTTGAGCATCATGAAGTCGTACGGCTCGCCGGGGATCGGGATTTCCTCGTTGTTCTCGACCGTGATCTGGATGAACACACCCTTGTTGGGGCCGCCCTTGTGAAGCTGGCCGGTCGAGTGCAGGAAGCGCGGCCCATAACCGAGCGTGACCGCGCGGGTCGTGGCGTGGCGTAGCTCCTCGCGGATCGCGTCCAGCAGCTTCTGGTGGCGCTCGGTCGGCGCGAGATAGGCCATGATCGCAATGTAATCACCGGAACGCGCCAGCCCGATGTGCGCCAGAAGCAGGTTCACGAGGTCGCCGTAGTCGAAGCCGCGCTGCTCGCCCACGCGCCGCAGCATGGCAACCGTCTTGGCGTCGGCGTAGAGCTTCAAGCCGCCATCTTCCACGATCGGTTTATCACTGGGCAGGTCGCCGTTGGCCTTCAGATAGTCGAGCAAAACCTTCGTGTTTTCTTTACTCTCGGCCACGTTCGGCTGATCGAACGGGTTGATGTGCAGCATGTAACCCGCGACAGCGGTCGCCAGCTCCCAACGGAAGAACTCACCGCCCAGGTCGTACGGGTCAGACAGGTGCAGCGTCATCACCGGCATCCCGGCCAACTTCAGGTTGTTCACCTGCTTGTCGAGTTCCGTCTCGGGACCATCGAGGCGCAGATAGACGAAGAACTGATCGTCGTCAAAGTTACGCGGATCGTCGGGCACGACGCTGGCGACGGGGATCACACCCCGGCCTTCCTTGCCCGTGCTTTCCGCGACAAGCTGCTCGGCCCACAGACCAAAGCTGTCGATTTCCGGCGAGGCGACGATGCAGAATTTATCCACGCCCTGCTCGGTCAGGTAGCCCATGACGACACCCAGCCACGCGGCGGGGTTGCTGCTGGCGGGGATGATCGGGCCGCAAGCGGTCGCCATGCGGCGCGCGTTCTCCAGAAGACGATCGACGTCCAGGCCCATCGCCGCTGCCGGGACCAACCCAAAGTAGCTCAGGACGCTGTAGCGTCCGCCGATATCGGTCGGGTTGAGGAACAGGTACTTAAAGCCCTTTTCGTGGGCCAGCGCTTCGAGTTCCGAACCGGGGTCGGTGATGGCGCAGAACTGCTCACCCGCGCTTGCGCCGTGCTTCTGCTCAACAAGGCCATAGTAGTAGCGGAACAGCGACACCGTCTCGATGGTCCCGCCGGACTTGGTGGACACGATGAACAGCGTGTTATCCAGGTCGATAGTTTCGGTCGCCATGCGGATAGACTGTGGATCGGTCGTATCGAGCACGATCAGGTTAGGGAAACCTTCGATCACGCCGAAAGTCTGGCGCATCACTTCCGCGGCAAGACTGCTGCCGCCCATGCCCAAGAGCAGCAAGTGAGAATACTTACGCTGCCGGACATCCTCGCGCAGTGCGTTCAGCGGCGCGTAAAAGGCTTCATCCGCGTTGACCACATCCAGCCAGCCCAGCCGCTCCGAAATCACCTGCTGGTGGCCGAATTCTTCCTTCCAGGTGGACGGATCTTTGGTCCAGATGCAGGAGAGGATCTTGTCTTTTTCGATGCGGGACAGCGTGTCGCGCAGTCCAGGCTCGTGCTGCGCCATGGCAACATCCTGGCGCTGCAGCACGCCCGTGAGCATGATCTGGCGCTTGGCTTCTACCGCGTCCATCAACCGTCGGAAGTCGTTGGCAAACGATTCCACACCGTCGCTCTGAAGCTGCTGCGTCACCTTGTCCATCTGAACGCCGACTTCGGCCAGCTTCTGAAGCACGTCGCGCGCTTCGTCAAGTCCCTGGTCCACGGTCCGCGCAACCGTACCGTGTGTCTTGAACGCCTCGATCGTGACCGGCGGCAGCGTGTTGACCGTGTGCGGACCGATCAGGCTATCGACGTAATAGGTATCGGGCAGCGCGGGGTTCTTGGTGCTGGTGCTGGCCCACAGAGGCCTCTGGACACGCGCACCCGCGTCGCGCAGGCGGGCGAACTGTTCGCCCTCAAAGATTTCCTGGAAGTGCATGTAGGCCATCTTGGCGTTGGCGATGGCGGCCTTACCCATCAGGTCGCGGTTGATCTGGGAATGCTCGAAGCCGCCGCGCGCGCGCCCCGACCGGATGTTGCTGTCGAGGATGTTATCGACCACCGTGTCAATCCGGCTGAGGAAGAAGCTGGCAACAGACGCGATCTTCGACACGTCCTGGCCCGCTTCGAGACGGCGCGTCAGGCCGCGCACGTAGGCGTGCGCCACGTCGATGTAGTTTTCGACCGAAAACAGCAGAGTCACATTGACGTTGATGCCTGCCGCGATCGCTTCCTCGATGGCGGGAAGCCCCTGCTCCGTGCCGGGGATCTTGATCATGACGTTCGGGCGATCGACCGTGGCAAACAGCCGCTTCGCCTCGTTGAGCGTGCCCTCAGTGTCGTACGCCAGCAGCGGCGACACTTCCAGGCTGATGTAGCCATCTTCGCCGTTGGTGCGCTCGTATACGGAACGCAGCACATCGGCTGCGCCGCGAATATCCTCGATTGCCAGCCGCTCGTAAATCTCGCCTGCATCCAGATCGAGCAGTTCCGCTACCGCCGCATCATATTCCTGCGTGTCGCCTATTGCCTTGGCAAAAATCGTCGGGTTAGACGTCATCCCGACAATGCCATCATCCACCAAGCGCTGAAGCTTGCCGCTGGAGATCAAGCTCCGCACAATAAAATCCATCCAGATGCTTTGACCGCAACTCTGGACTTCGATCAGCCGGTTCTCCGCCATTAAAGGCCTCCTGGGAATACAAATAACATAACCAGCCTGGGCAGCGCGAACCCGGTTCTCGATGGGGCGGTCGTTTGCTCGGCAACGAGGCAGACAACACAGCGCGGCTCGCGTTGTGCGTGGCGGCACTGGAACGCCCCCACGCCCTTCCAGTTGTAAAAAAGATGCTCTTTACCAAACAGTCTATTTGCCTGGGACGACACTGCTCGAATTATAGCGCATGAGCGACCAAACGAAAGCAAAAGGCCCCAAACGAATTTGGGGCCTTTGAATGCTTGTACGATTCCGGTTTATCCGGGGGCGAGAGTCGCCGTCGGACCGGGGGTCGCTGAGGGGCGAATGGTTGCTGCAGGGGCCAGAGTCGGCGCACCGCCCGCCGCGTTATTGTTGGATGTATCGCCCGTCTGCTGGGTAGGAGCGACCGGGGCCGCACCGTTGGGATTCTCGAAGGCGCAGCGGAAGCCGATGAACGCCTTCGGATCGCCGGGAACCCAGCTCTGGCGGTGCACGGAGCGCAGGAACAGCGGCACCGTGTCCCAGCTCCCGCCGCGAATCACCTTTTCGGTCCCGGTGGCGGGGCCGGTCGGGTTCACCGACGCGGACGGATTCGACGCCAACTGCGTGTAGTAGTTTTCCTGGTACCAGTCCTGGACCCACTCGGACACATTGCCCGCCATGTTGTACAGACCGGTCGCCGTGCGACCAGAGGTATAACTATCGACCGGTTCGGGGCCATCCGTCTCCGACCGCGGGCGGTTAGAGTTGGCATAAGTCAGGTCGAACGAGAAACCCCAGGGGTAAATGTTACCCGCTTCGCCGCGCGCGGCGCGCTCCCACTCAGCTTCGGTGGGCAGACGGCCATTCAGTGCTTCGCAGTAGGCTTCCGCGCCCCACCACGTCACCCAGATCGCCGGGTAGTTCGTGTACAGGGCCGGATCGACCGAATAAGTCGTGCCGTCGAAGGCGATGTAGCTGAGCGGCTCATCGACTTTCGTCAGCGCGCACGGCTGGCCCAAGCAGCCGTCGGAGTGGCTGCCCGGCCCCATGTAGTTGAGGAAGGCAACATACTGCGCGAGGCTGACTTCGGTCGTTTCCATATCGAACGTATCGACCGTTACCGAATGCGGCGGAACCGAGTCCTGCACCATGTCCGCCGTGCAGTTGGTCGCTTCGTAAACGGTGCATTCGTCCACCGCGGCCAGACCTTCTTCAGCGGTCGTGCCCATCTGGAACGTGCCGCCCGCGATGGTCACGCGCGCAGACTGAATCGCTTGAAGCTCAGCGGGAACTGCGGGGCGGTTGGTGAAGGTCACGGTCTGAGTCGCCGTGCCAGACGGCGGCGTCCCAACGACGGGCGTCCCTTCAAGTCCGGCGCTGTTGGCATTCGCTTGAATCTCCGCCGCAAGCGACTCCCCTTCGGTCGTCACGTTCGGCAGCGGGGTCGGGTTCGACTGATCGCTTTGCTGTTCGGCAGGCTGCTGTTCGCCTTGCGTCGGAGCGGCAGCGACTTCAGGCGCAGTCGTCGGCTCTGCCTGCGTCGTGGGCTCCGCAGCATTGTCGTTGCCAGTCGGCAGCGGCGTCGCCTCGGCGGGCGTCTCTGACGGCAGAACCAGCGGCGTATTTGTGGGCAACTCCTGGGCGCCCATCGGCTGCTCGGTCATCGCAGCTTGATCGCCGGTCAGGTCAGTCGCTTCCAGCGCAGCCTGGGTCGTTGTCGCCTGCATGGCAACGTCCGTCTGGTTCGGTTGAACCTCAATGCGCGGCGTCGCCGTATCCGCTTCCAGGACCGGGAACGTCAGCGCGCCCAGCGCGTAACCGCCAACACATACCACCAGAGCCGCACCCAGCCCCAGGATCATACCCATTACCAACCACTGCCAGCTTGAGTCACCTGTGCGACGGCGCAAGCTGTTATAGTCGCTCATACACCACTCCTTCTCCTCACGATCCGGGCCGACTCACACCGGCCACAGACAGCCTTCTACTATACCGTCCCCACCCATCGCCACCAAACGCTTTACCTACGATTCCTCGGCGCTCGCCTCATCATGCGTATCTTCGCCGCCCTGCTGCTTCTCCAACAACCGGCGATAGGTCGCCTGAAGCGTCAGCGCATCCGCCACATGGAAGGGCATCGGGGCCTCCACCGCGACGGAGCCGTGAACATTATAATCAATGAACGCCTGAAGTAAATCCCGGTAACGGTACTGGGTCTCGTTCAGCGGCAGGTGGTGGCTTTCGCCCTTGGCTGTGTAGGCGATGCCCGACATGTGAGCGTGAAAATGATCCAGCGCGCGGCGGCCCAGCCCCTTATCGATAACGTCGAAGATGGCAGTGAACTCCTCGTAGCTGTTCAGCGCGCCGTTGCCGGTGCGGGCGTGCAGATGGGCAAAATCGATGCAAGGCAGCACACCCGGCACATCGCGGCTGAGCTGAATGACTTCATCGAGCGAGCCAAACATAGCGGACTTGCCCATCGTCTCGGGCCGGAGCGTCACGTCGACGCCTTCTTCGTCGAGGATGGCGCGGATCTCCAACAACTTTTCGCGCGCGCGCTCGTAAACCTGTTCAGGAGGCTGACCGTGATAAGATCCGGGATGAAAGGTGATGTCGCGCGCGCCAGCCAAAAACCCTTTACGCGCTGCAGCCAGCAGCCGTTCGTCACTTTTTCGCATCAACTCCGCCGTTTGGCTGTTGAGGTTGATATAATACGGAGCGTGTATGCTCAATGACACGGCCTGCTGCCGGCCCGCATCGCAGATCGACACGCACGTTTCATCCGAAACGCGCACACTTTGCACCCAGGCGATTTCCAGGTGATCAAGGCCCAACACACGGATGTGCTCAATCGCCGCATTCGTGCCAGACTTGGGCGTCGTTTGCGGGCTGCCTACCGTGCCAAAGCGCAGTGCATCGGGTTCTGCTTGAGCCATAAAGCGTCATCCTTTCCATCCAGATAGGATTTCGTTTGTTCGTCTCAACCGAGAAAGGTCGTAAATGACGACGTCCCAACCCGCTCATTCCACCTCACCCCAACGCGACGCGCTGCTGGCGTTCGTAGCCTTCGGCATCGCAGTGGTGCTGTGGCAAATTCAGGGTCTTTCGATTCTCACGTACCCGCTGCGACTGTTCGTGACGATGATTCACGAGCTTTCGCACGGGCTGGCCGCCGTGCTCACCGGCGGCTCGTTTTTGCACTTCGAGGTGACAAAATATGGCGCGGGCCTCGCCTATACCGACGGCGGCTCACGCTTCGTGATCATCCAGGCCGGGTATGTCGGCACGGCGCTGTTCGGGGCTATTTTGCTGTACGCCGCCAACCGCGTGCGGCGCCCCGGCGTGGTTGCCGTCGTCCTGGGCCTGATCATCGGCGTGCTTACCCTGCTCTATTCGGGCATCGGGCTGAAGGGTGTCAATGCGTCCGAGACGATCCTCACAAGCGTCATCATCCTAAGCGGGTTTTACCTCATTCTAACCCGGCAGACCAATAAAGGCCGGTATGCGGGCGTGGGGATCATCCTGTTCGGCGGGGTGATGCTGGTGGCGTTTGCGAGCTGGGAAAACTGGCTGACCACTCTGGTTGGGATCGCCAGCGCGCTGGTGCTGGTCATCATTGGCACGCGCGCCAGCCGAGACATGGCGCTGGTCGCACTGAACTTCCTGGCGTTTCTGACCGGCTTGCAAGCCGTCACGGATGGCTGGGTGCTGCTGCGGATCGTATCGATGCCACGCAGCATGATGCCGTTGAACGACGCCGCGATCATGGAAGCGGCCTATGGGGGCTGGATCTGGCTATGGGCCGTTCTGTGGATCGTGCTCGACGTTGTGATCTTCGGTGGCGCGATCTACCTCGTGTTCATCCGGCCCCGGCGGAAGCTGGCAGCCGGTTAGCGAGGGCGCAAAGCGGCTTCACCCAGCCCACTTGGCAAGTAGATCGTAGGCATCGCAGACACGCGCTCGGGATGGGTCACGGTAGAAATCAGCGCCCGAGACTATCAGGCGGTCTGGGCGAATTGTTGTCGTCCGAGTCGTCATCATCCGAGCGGGACGGCCCCATCAACGTGTAAAGCACGATGCCCGACGAGGCGATCAGGAAGCCGCCGATAAACGCGATGGCCTGCCACGTTCCCAGTAGCGGGCGCGTCGTCGCGGTGGGCATGTGACTGCCGAAACCGAGCACGTCCGCCAGCCCCGCCGCCGCCGCAAACAGCAGACCGGTCAGCGTCAGGCGCACGCCGATGTCCTGGCCCAGCGTCGTGGGCAGTCCGGCAAAAAACGCCTGCCGCGCGAACACGTAGGCCGCGATGCACATCAGGCTGAATCCCAGGAGGATCACCAGTACCTGCAAGACACCGATGCCCGGCGTAACTTCCAGCCCGGCAATGCCCGGAAAAAGGCCCATCAGCGTAATGATGACGCCCAGCGCCCCGACCGTGATACTGACCTCAACGTGTCGTTCCATCGGCCCTACTTCTCCGGCAGCCCGGCGCGCAGCACGCGCAGCATGTTGCCGCCCAAAATCGCGGTGACGTCCTCCGGCCCATAACCGCGCTGCTGGAGCGCCCGCCGGATTTCCCACAGGTCGGCCACCGTCTCGAATTCGAGCGGCGTCGATGCAGCACCGAACCCGCCGTCGAAGTCGCTGCCAATGCCCACATGGCGCGCGGAGCCGGTCACCTGGCAGACGTGATCGATCGCCGCCAGAATGTCTTCCATCGTCACCAAGCTCTTGCGATCGCCGGGCGCCCACCCTTCTTTCAGGAACAGGTTATAAGGCATAATACCCACCGCGCCATCGTGCTCCGCAATGCCCCGGATCACGTCGTCGGACAGGTTGCGGTCCACGCGGTCTTTGGAGAAACGCAGCGGGTTCGCGTGCCCGGCGAACAGCGGCCCGCCGTACCGTTCCAGGGACTCGCGCGCGGCTTCGGGGGCCATGTGCGACAGGTCGAGCACCATGCCGTAGCTTTCCATCACCTCAAGCAGCTCGCGGCCCAGATCGGTCAGCGGGCCGACCGCCTGCGTGCCGCCGCTGTAACGTGTCGCAGTCCAGGCCGGACCCACCACGCGCAGACCGCGCGCGTACCATTCCTCTAACTGGGCCGGTTCAAGGATCGGGTCCGCGCCTTCCATCAGCATCACCAGTCCAACACGGTGATCGCCCAGATCCGTGCCCTCCGCCCAGGTCGCCAGAACCGCGTCCAGGTCGGCCTGCGTGCGCACGAGATCGATCTGCGGGATTTCGTCAGCAAGACGCTGGTAGTAATCCAGTTGGCGGGAGGCCAGAGAATAGGCGTCGTCCGGCGTCGAGTACAAGAGCTTCTCGTCGGGGTACACCTTGGTCCAGGCGGGCGAGACGAACAGCGTCGCGCCGATGATCGCCACCCGGCCCAGCAGGACTTCCGGCAGGCCCACCATCGCGCGCCCGTAACGCTTCAAAAAGGTCGGGTCGGTCTCGCGGCGGCGCTTGGCCCACGCACTCATTCTAAAATCGCGCCCGTTATTGAACGCATTCCATGCAATATCTTGATGCGCATCCACAATAATATCGGTGGTCATGCTTCCCCCGACTGCATGCCTACTGCGCTTCCCCTAAATGTTCTAGCTGCGTGTAATCTTCGATCTTCTCGCCGTTGACAAAAATCGTGGGTGTGCCACGCAGCCCGCGCTGATCGAAGGCCACCTGGGCCCGATCAATAATCGTTTGCGGACGCCCGGAATCAAGGCACTCCTGATAAGCGCCCATGTCCAGGCCGAGCGCTTCAGCGCCCTTTTCCAACCGCCGCTGCGCAAACACCTGGGTCAGAAATTTATCCTGCCACGCAAACAGGACATCGTGCATGATCCAGAACTGGCCCTGTTCGCCTGCGCATAACGCCGCCGAAGCCGCCTCCGCCGCGCCGGGACCAATGTGTGACACGGGAATATAGATAAACTGCACCTGCCCCGCCGCAATCGCATCGTGCATCACCGGGAACCAGTCGTCACTGAACTCGCGGCAGTGCGGGCAGGCGAAGCTCGAAAACACTTCGACAGTCACCGGCGCATCCGGGCTGCCTAACATGGGATAACCATCGGGCGTGGTGTCCTGCTGCAAATCCGCGTAGAGCGCCCCCGCGTCCGACGGAATGGGTGCATCCAGCGGGCGGACGAAGTAGTATACCGCGCCGATGATGCCCAACAGCGCAACGATCCCCAGCGCCGCCAGCCACGCGGGCACATGCGGGCGGGCACGCGGGGGCCGGGGCGGTTTTTCGCCCAACAGCCGGTCTACATGCTGATGTGACATCGGCGCTACCCTCGCTTCCCGACCTGCGGCGCGTCGGGCACAGCGGCCCAGTCGCGCGCAATTGCGGGCAATTCCGGCAGGGTGCGGATCGTCGCGTCGGGTGTGACCTCAATCCCCTCAGGTAGCCAGGGATCGGGCTGCTCGATCCACACGCCGCGCAGCCCTGCCTGCTTCGATCCCCACACGTCGAAATAGAGGCTGTCGCCCACATAGGCGGCTTCATCCGGCGCGAGATCGAGCGCGTCGAGGGCTTGCAGGAATACGTCGCTGTTGGGCTTCCACGCCTCCGCATCGGCGGAGAAAATCAGGCGCTCGAAATACTGTGTGAGGCCGAAGCGTTCCAGATCTTGCACGTGGACGCTGCCGGGCCAGAACGTGTTGGAAATCAACGCCAGACGCATTCCGTCGTCGCGTAGAGCGTCGAGCATCTCATAAACGCCGTCCAGCGGGCGGACGTGGGGCTGAATCGCGCTCATATAGGCCGCGGCCATGTCCTGATACACGTCTCCGGGCAGATCGGCGGCGCCCCACCCCTGGGCAATGGTGCCCAGGACCATATCCAGCTTCAAACTTTTGACATCTGCGTGCTCGATGCCCGCCCACGTGTTACGCGTGACCTCCCAGGCCGCATCCAACGCTTCCTGTTCCGGCAGCAGCGTGTACTCCAACGTCCGGAGATAGTTATAAACCGCCCCGGTCGCAATCTTTTCAGATTCCTCCCAGGACGTCCCCTCCGGGTTGAAGTGCAGCAGCGTTCCACCCATGTCAAAGATCACGCCACGTAAAGACATCGAACTTCGCTCCTTCGATCAGCTCAACATAAACCGTGCGATCAAGTGCGCCGTGTGAGTGAGGCTGTCGCGGTGGGTGCGCTCGTAGGCATGCGACGCCTCCACGCCGGGACCGATCAGAGCCACCTGAGCCGATCCGCCCGAGCGCCAGTAGGCTTCGCCATCCGAGCCATAACGCAGGTACACGTCCATGCGGTAGGCAATGGCATGTTCCTCGGCCAGCAACCGCAGCTTGCGCGTCAGCACCGGATGGTATGCCCCCCCCGTATCGCGGGCGCACAGTCCGACGCTGAACTCGTCCGCGTTCTGGCCGTCGCCCACCACAGCCATATCGACCGTGACCATCTCGTGCAGATCCGCCGGGAACCCCGACGAGCCGCCGTGACCGACTTCCTCATAGTTGGCCATCAGGGCGGTCACCGTCTGTGTGGGGACCGATCCGGCTTCTTTCAAGGCGCGGAACGCCCCGTAGATCGTCGCAACGCCCGCCTTGTTATCCAGGTGGCGCGAGCGCACAAAACCCGCCTCGCCCACTTCGGTGCGCGGATCGACAAACACGAAGTCCCCGACTTCGATACCCAGAGCGCGCACATCGTCCGCGTTCGATATCAGTTCATCGAGGCGCAGCTCCATCGTATCCTGGCTGCGCGTCACTTCGCCTGCTTCCAAGCCGTAAATGTGCGTACTGGCCTTGGCCGGCACAACCGTGCCGCGAATGCGCCGTCCGCCGAAGGTCTGCACAGTCACGCCTTCGAACTCGACCGCGTTCCACATGTAATTGCCGATCATCACCAGCTTCAAGCGACCGTTCGGCTTAATCTCCTTGACCATCAGGCCAAGCGTGTCGGCATGAGCGGTCAGGCCGCGCGGCGCATCCGCGCTCACGCCCGGCCAGGTGATGATAAGCGCGCCTTTCGGGGTGCGCTCCAACCGCAAATCTTCGATATTCAGGGCCCGGAAGGCATCTTCGACGACGGCCATCGCGTCGTCGCTCCATCCTGTCGGGCTGGGCGTATTGAGCAGGCGCACCAGGAAGCGCACCATCTCACCGGTATCGAACTGCAACTCGGACATAGATCACTCTCAAATTACGAGGAGCATACAGCCTGCAAAGTCTCAAGCGGAGAGTATAGCGCGCGGGCCACCCGTGCACGAACCTCACGCGGTGAGGCGCATCAGTCTGGCACGGTCACCGTGGCGATGACGGCATGATCGCCGACCGCCGTCCCGTCTCCGGTCGTCACATCCAATCGCGCACCCGGCTCCTGCCACCAGTAGATCGCAGCCCAGACTTCATACGTGCCGGGTGGCAGATCGGCGGGAAGCTGGACCGCGTGATTATCACGGTAATACATTCCCGGCTGCCACGCCGTCGTAGGCGTAAAACCGTAATCGGGCGCGGCATCTTGCTGAGCAATCAATGCACCATCCGCCGAAACGACATAGAGCGCCACGGTGTAGTCGCGGTCCAGAGGCGCATCCGTGCCCCACAACAGCGACACGGGCAGCGTCTCCCCGCCGTAGTAGATCGTCCCGCTCGGCAAGTCACTACCGACAAGCGTGATCGCTTCGCCAAAGCGCAGCGCCTCCACCTCATCTGGCCACGCCCACGCGACCTGCGGCGGAGCGGAAACCGTGCTGAACGCCACCGCGCGGGCCGTATCCGTCGCCTTGATCTCGCCCAGCGGGAAATAGTGGCGCGCCATGTAATGTTCGACCGGGCGCGTGGACCACGGGATGAAGGAACTGGTTTCCATCACCAGCCAGACGCGGTCGTAATGCTCCGCGAAGTAGGCCAGTGAAATGGTCGTGGAAGGCAGCACCAACGCGTCGGCATAGTTGGAAGTCACTTCCGGCGGCTGCTCAGGGCTGGGCCGTTCCCCAGGAGACAGCGGCAGCGTGTAGACCGGCACGCCATCGTCGCGGTAGTAGTTCATGAAGAACTCGGTGTACTCGTCCGTGTTGAGCAGCACCACGTCGCCCGCATGCAAATTTTGCTCCAACTGCGCCAGCAGATCGCGCGTGGGGGCGAAGTCGCCGTAATAGCGCGGATCGAGCCGGATGACGTAGAGGCCCGCGCCCAGCGTGAAGACCATCACACCGGCCAGCGCGATCCCGGTCAGCGCGACACCGCGCCAGCTTCCCGCCCGCGATCGCAGCCACCAGCCCGCCGCGCCTAGCGCCAGCGCGACCAACAGCGCACTGAACAGCGGCAGATACCACGCGTGCTCGTTGGTTGCGTAGCGCCACGCCACGTCCGCTTTTTGCTCGCCCAGCAGATCCAGGCTGACGCCAATCGGTGACCAGCGGAAGCTCCACAACTGCTCGCGCCAGTTGACCACGGGCGGCGTCTGCGCGTTCAACGTGGCGTAATACTTACCCAGCGGGATCACTGCCGCCAGCACCTGGATCGACGCGCTGAGGAGTGCGACCAGAACTGTTCCCACCCTCGCCCAACGCACCGCGCCATGCTCCAGCAGCGACTCCACGACAGGCAGCAGCCAGAGCGCCAGGAACGGCGTCACCGGGACGAGATAGCGCGCGCCCCACCCGATCCCGCCGTTCCAATATTCTCCACGGCCCAGGGCATAGCCCACCATGAACACGACCAGCATCACCAGAGGCACGACAATCTGGCGTGCTCGCTGCTCACGGATCAGGCGGGGCCAGCCAAAGAAGCCAAGTACGAGAACCGGCGAAAAGATCCATACGCTGTAGCTGGGTGCAAAGAGGTAACTCTTGACGCCAATCCAACCAAACTGAAGGTTTCGCCGGGCCTGCCGCAGCCGGTTCACAATGTCGTAGCGCTGGCTGACGCCCAGCAGCGTATCCGCGTTCAGCACGACCAGCGCCAGCACCACACCCAACACCGCCACGCCAATCAGGACCAGGATCACCTGGCGGCTGATATGCACCCGCCCCAAACGGGAGGGCAGCGCCTCAAGCACCAGCACCGGAACCAGGAACAGCATCGCCTCTTTGGAAAGCAGCGCCCCGGTGAGTGTCACGGCGAGCGCGATCAGCGGCAAAAAAGGGCGCTGCCGTGACGCCAGACGCTGCCGGAGCCGCACAACCAGCAGCGCGCTGGTCAGACCGAGCAGCGTGAACAGCGGCTCGCGGAAGAAGGTCAGGCTGTAGGGCCACGCAATCGTGCATAAACCGTACAGCGCGGCAACGATCACCGCCACGCGCGCCCGGTAACCGAGCGCCAGCCCGTAGGCGTACACAACCGCCGCTGTCAGAGCCGTCACGAAGATATTGAACAGCCAGACGGCATGCGCCAGCCCGATATCGGGCATGAGGGATGCGGCGCGGAACAAGACCGACGCCAGCGCAGGTTGTAACGGTTCCGTCCCAGCAGGGGCGGGAGGGAAACTTTCCAGCGACAGGGGCCGCGCCAGATCGTATTCATAACTCAGGCGGAAATCACCGCGACGCGCGTAGCTCTCGGTCGCGTCGAACAGGAACCACTCGTCGCGGCTGATGGCGTAGCCGTTATAGGTAATGAAATACACCCCGATCAACAGCGCGATCAGGCACAGCACCATCGCGGCACGGCGGCGTGGGTTTGGCAGGGCGGCGTCGTTCACCGGTCCAGCCCTCCATGCTTGGCCGCCAGCAAATCGCGGTAGAGCGCAGCGAGATCGTCCGCCAACCGCTGAATGCCATACTGCGCCAACACGGCCTGCTGAAGATCCTCGTGCGGCGTGTCATCTGCAAGAGCCGCACGCACGGCGTCTGCCAGCGCATCAGGATCATCCACCGGGGCGAGCCGCCCGTACTGCCCGTGACGCAGCAGGTCGGGGATGCCGCCCACTGCTGTCGCCACGACCGGAATGCCGGCAGCCAACGCTTCGATCACTGAGACGGGCGTGCCCTCGTTCAACGACGAAATCACCAGCACGTCCATGTCGCTGTAGATCGCACGCAGATCGTGCTGCCAGCCGGTGAAGATCACCGCATCGCGCAAACCGAGCGCCTCGACACGTGCTTCCAGATCCGCGCGCAGCTCGCCATCACCGACAATGGCGAAGCGCACATCCGGCTGATCTATGTGAATCTGCGCGGCCATCGCCAGGAACAGCTCGTGATTCTTGATCGGGACCAGCCGTCCCACGATGCCGACCAGCGGCGCATCCGCTGGGATGCCAAACGCTGCGCGGAACGTCCCGGCGTGGCGCGGCGCGGCGGCGAACGGCGCGAGATCCAGGCCGAGAGGCACGATAGTGAATTTGCCTGCCGGAGCGATGTGGAACTCGTTGACCAACTCGTCCTTGAGCATCGGGCTAATGGTGATCAGCTTGTCGGTAATGCGCGCGGTCCACCGTTCGAGGATCAGGAACAAACGCGTTTTCTGCGGGCCGAAATAGCCGCGAAACACGTGGCCGTGGAAGGTGTGCACGCGCACAGGCACACGCGCCAACCACGCCGCCAACCGCCCAACGAAACCTGCTTTCGCGGTATGGGTATGCACCACGTCCGGTTTGAACTGGCGCATCAGCCGCCAGAGCTTGAACAGCGTGCGCAGGTCGCGCAGGGGCGACAGTTCGCGGCCCAACTCCGCCACGTATACTGGCTCAACGCCGTGCTGCTGGGCCAGATAGGCCATGTCACCTTCCTGGGGGCCGATCTGTCCACAAACCAGCATCGAGTCGAAGGTGGGCAACCCCAGGCGCTCGGTGAGCAGGATCACATGCACGGCGGGTCCGCCGATGTTCAGACGGGCGATAATGCGCATCACGCGAAGGGGACGGGAGGGTAACGATTGGCTCATGGCGCACTCAGTACGGGGGGATCGATGAACAGGCGATGCCACCACTCAAGGGTGAGCAGCAGCCAGATGCGCTGGCCGTGGTTACGCTGGCCGCTCGCGTGCTCGTCCAGCAGAGTGCTCACGGCATCCGGACGGAAGTAGCCGCGATCCGCACGCGAATCGAGCAGAATCTCGCGGGCATAGTCGCGCAGATCCTCGCGGAACCAGCGACCCACCGGCACGCCGAAACCGTGCTTCTGGCGGTCGATGATGTCGTCGGGCAGCAGGCCGCGCGCCGCTTCTTTGAGCAGATACTTCGTCGTGCTGCCGCGCAGCTTGAGGTTGACCGGAATGCGCGCCACCAGTTCGAGCAGCTCGTGATCGAGGAACGGCGCGCGCGCCTCCAGCGAGGCGGCCATGCTGGACCGGTCGGTTTTGATCAGGAGATCGTCGGGCAAATAGGTCGTCAGATTCACGTCCAAAAGCTGCGCGGTGAAGTCGCGCGGATCGTGCGGATCGAAGTGGGACGCGAAATCCGCGCCGGGATCGACATCGCCCTGCCCCGCCAGCACATCGGCCAACAGCGCGTCATCGAACAGGCGCACCCAGTCAAAATAGGCCAGCGCGGGCGGCAGGGCTGCACCGTTCACGAAGCGCCGCGCGCGCTGCGACACGCCGCGATATGAGGTCGCCTCCGGCAGCAGGCCCACCGCCGCCGCTACGCTCCCGCGCACGACACCCGGCAAACGCCGGTAGCGCACGGCCAGGGTCGCGGCGTAAAAACGCTCGTAACCCGCGAACAGCTCGTCGCCGCCGTCGCCGGTCAGCGCCACCGTAACGTGATCGCGCGTATGTTTGCTGACGAGATAGGTCGGAATGGCCGAGGAATCCGCGAACGGCTGGTCATGATGCCAGACCAGGAACGGCAGCAGATCGATCGCATCCGGCTCGACGATGAATTCGTGGTGATCCGTGCCGAGCAGATCGGCCACACGGCGCGCGTAAGCCGTCTCGTCAAACGACGATTCGCCCGTAAAGCCGATGGCAAACGTCTTCACCGGCTCGGACATATGCCGCGCCATCAGCGCGACGATCAGGCTGCTGTCCAGCCCACCGCTGAGGAACGCGCCCAGCGGCACGTCGCTCAACAGGCGAATACGCACGGCCTCGTCGAGCTTGTCGCGCACCGCATCGAGCCAATCCTCGGCGCGCGCGGCAGGATCGCTGCTGGCGGCGTGCGGCGGCGTCCAATAGGCCGATTCGGTTACGGTCCCGTCGCGCACAACGAGCGCATGGCCGGGTGGCAGCATACGGATGCCTTCAAACGCCGTCTGCGGCGCGGGCAAGTAGCCATACGCCAGCAGCAGCGGCAGCGTCGCTCGCGCGGGCGTGCGCGGCACATCGGGATGAGCCAGCAGCGCCTTGATCTCCGACGCGAATACCAGACGGTGATCGTCCAGGTAATAATACAGCGGTTTTTTGCCGAGGCGGTCGCGCGCCAGCACGAGCGTCTGGTTGGGCGCATCCCACAGGGCCAGCGCGAACATGCCGCGCAGATGAGCCAGAAAGTCGAGTCCGTGCCGCCGGTAGAGCGCAATCACCGCTTCGGCGTCTGAGGTCGAATGGAAGGTTTCGCCCTGGGCTTCAAGCGTGCGGCGCAGATCGGGGAAGTTGTAGACCTCGCCGTTATAGGCCATCGTGATGCCCGCCGCGCTTGCGCCGTCACTGCTGCACATCGGCAGCGCGCCGCTGGGCGACAGGTCCAGGATCGCCAGACGACGGTTCGCCAACCCGCAGACGCCCTCGACGATCTCGCGCCCCTGGTCCGGTCCACGGTGCACCAGCAGCGCGTTCATCGCTGCCAGCACGTCATGTGGGACCGGCGCGCCGTCGCGGTTGAGGATGCCGCACAGTCCGCACATCAGCCCTGCGCTCCCAGGTCGCGATAAACCTCAACCGTCTGATCGACCATGCGCTCAACGGTGAACTGCGCCTCCAGGCGCGCCCGCCCGGCACGTCCGCGCGCCATCAGCAGCGGTGGATGTTCGAGTGCCTCGCGCAGCGCGCCCGCGACCGAGTCTGCATCGTGCGGTGGCACGAGCCAGCCCGTTTCACCGTCGATCACCACTTCAGGGATGGCGCTGACGCACGTACTCAAGATCGGCACGCCCAGCGCCATCGCTTCCAGAAACACCAGCCCAAACCCTTCCCACAGCGACGGAGCTAGCAGCAAATCGAGCGCACTCATCACCGCACGAGCATCATCGCGCCAGCCGAGGAAGTGCACGCGATCGGCCACGCCCAACTGAATCGCTTCGGCTTCCAGCGCACCGCGCAACGGGCCGTCACCCGCCAGCACGTAATGCGCCTCGGGCACATCGCGCGCGACCTGCGCAAACCCGCGCAGGCCGTCGATCAGGCCCTTCTGTTCGATCAGGCGGCAGACCGATCCGACCAACAGCGCATCGGGCGGCGCACCGATCTGATCGCTCAGTTCCGTGCGCATTCCGGCGGGCGCGTCGATGCTCGCCGGATCCAGGCCGTAATGAATCGTGCGGATCTGGTCCGGGCGCGCGCCCTCGACCTCGATCGAAAAGCGCCGGATCGCATCCGAAATGGCGATCCCGGCGTCCGTGCGCCGCCACAGCGCGCGCAGCAGCAGGCGAATCGGGGTCCGGCGGCGGAACTTGTCGTCGTTGTGGCAGGAACTCACCACATAGGGCACACCCACGCGGCGCGCCGCAAACGTCCCGTACAGGTCCGCGTGGAACAGGTGCGTATGCACCGCGTCCGGCTGAACGGCACGCAGCCGCGCGACCAGATCGCGCCACAGCGCCGGGTCGAGGTCGCGGCGAATCGGGATCTGCTCGACCGGCACGCCAGCCGCCTCAAGCTCGGCGGCGTAGGCATCCAGGGGCTTATCCGGCTCGACCAGGATCCATAAACGGACATCCAATCCGCGCTGGCGCAAACCGCGCAGCAGCACAAGCAGATGTCCTTCGGACCCGGACACGCCGGTCATCTTGGAGAGATGAACGATACGGTTGGCAGGCATGCGAAGCAGAGCTTATACGGGCATGGCGGTCTTGTACCACGCCAGGGTACGCGCCAATCCATCCTCAAACGACACCACCGGCTCATAGCCGAGCATACGCCCCGCCTTGTCGATGGCAGCGCGCGAGTGCTTCACGTCACCGGGACGCGGCGCGACAAATTCCGGCTCGATCTGCGTGCCCATCAGGCGGTTCAGCTCGGACACCATATTCAGCAGGTTGATATTGCCGCCCACGGCGATGTTAAACGTCTCACCGCTGACGCCGGGCGTATGGCAGGCCAGCAGATTGCCGTGTACCACGTTGTCGATATAGGTGAAGTCGCGCGACTGCAAGCCATCGCCCTCGATCCGGGGCGATTCACCCTTCAGCATCAAGGTGATGAACTTGGGGATCACGGCGGCGTAGGTCGAGAGCGGATCCTGACGCGGGCCGAAGACGTTGAAGTAGCGCACGGTGACTGTTTCCAGCCCGTAGACGTTGCTGAATGCCTGGCAGTAATGCTCGGCGGCGAGCTTCGCCACGGCATAGGGTGAAAGCGGGCGCGGGAGCAGGTCTTCGGTCTTGTACTCCACATCCGAATCGCCGTAGGCCGACGATGATCCCGAATAGACCACACGCTTCACGCCTGCGTCGCGCGCGGCGAGCAGCACATTCAGCGTGCCGGTGACGTTGTTATCGTTGCTGCCGATCGGATCATCTACGGAGCGCGGGACAGAGGCCAGCGCCGCGATGTGGAACACATAATCGACGCCCTGCATCGCCTCGTTGAGCTTATCGCGGTCGGTGATGCTGAATTCCAACAGCTCGACGCGGTCGCGCACGCCGTCAAGATTGTTGCGCTTGCCGGTCGAGAAGTTATCGACGACTTTCACGCGATTGCCCGCTTTGATCAGGGCTTCCACCACGTGCGAGCCAATGAACCCTGCCCCACCCGTCACCAGATACGTTTTCGCGTCAGTCTGCATGAATCACTCCGGTTTCCGCTCGATCCGCTGCGCTGCTAACGTTTGCTGCGGATATACGTCCATTCGAGGAAGATGAAGGCTACGGCCAGCGTCAGCACCAGCGCAATGCCGATACGTGTCCCCTCACGCACCGTCGCCTGAGAAAGCTGCACAGCGATATACCCAAACACGATACACACCCCGTACAGGACGAGCACAGCGGTGCGCTGGCTGATGCCAAGCGTCACCAGCCGGTGCGAGGTGTGATCTTTGCCGCCCTGCATCGGGGAACGCCTCTCGCGCAACCGCGTAAACACCACCAGCATCATGTCGAAGATCGGAAAACCCAGCACGACGATCGGCACGGCGGACGTCACCGGCTGGCGATCGAGGGTCGCATGGAAGTCGAGCTTGATCGCCAGCACGGCCAGTAAAAAGCCGAGCACCATGCTGCCCATGTCGCCCATAAAGGTCGAAGCCGGGTTGAAGTTGTAAATCAGAAAACCGACCGAGGCCCCCGCCAGCGCCGCCGCGAGGCTGCTAACCAGCGTCAGATCTTCACGCGCGGCCATTACAAAAAAGAACGCGGACGCAATCGCCGTGATGCCCGCCGCGAGGCCGTCCATATTGTCCTGAAAGTTCATGGCGTTGGTGATGCCCACGATCCAGAACAGAGTCAGCCCGATGTTCAGGATGTCGCTGTCGAAGGCGCGAATCTGAATGCCCGCCAGCACAAGCACAATCCCGGCGGCCACTTGCCCCGCCATTTTGACCCAGGGCTGCATGCCGTTGCGGTCGTCCACGAAGCCCAGCAGCACCAGCCACGTCGCCCCGGCCATGATCGCGCCGAACTCGACAATATAAAACGGCGGGCTGAAAAACAACAGCGCGAGCACCAATGCGGCATAAATCGCCAGACCGCCCATGAGCGGCGTGGGCGTCTGGTGCACTTTGCGGCTGCTGGGTTGATCCAGCACGCCATAACGAAACGCCAGCCGCCGCGTGATCGGCGTGATGCCAACCACCGCCGCGAAGCCTGCGATCATGACGGGGAAATAATCGGTCATAGACATTAGAGCCTTCTATATGTACCGTGCGGTCTTTTCGCCGCCGCGCCCGGCTGGACTGGCGAGGGAGTATAGCGCACCACGCCAACGCGGGACAAACCAGCGCCGGGATCAAACCCGGCGCTTAGCATAACCTATGCTCCAGAAATCGACTATCCCCGATCAGAATAAAGAAAGCTGGCGTGGGGTGGGCGGTGGCTCATCGTCCGGGTCGGAAGACGACTGCGCCGCCGACTGCTGCGCGGCAACTTCCTGCGCCAGCGCCATCATACGCCGAAAGTCTTCCTCCATGACCGGGCGCAGGTTCGGGTTGCGCAGCACTGCCGCCGGATGGAACAGGGGATAGTAGATGCGCCCATTGCCGCGCCGGGGCTGCCCGTGAATCTTCGTGATACGCCCGCCAGGGAAAAACAGCGCCATACTAAACCGGCCCAGCGTGGCGATCAGCTTGGGCTGGATGACTTCCACCTGGCGCTGCAAGTAAGTCGGGATGCAGGTGTCCAGCTCGTTGGGCAGCGGATCGCGGTTATTGGGTGGGCGGCACTTCACGACGTTCGTGATGAACACGTCCTCGCGCTTGAGGCCGATCATGTGCAGCAGCTCGTTCAAATATTGGCCGGACGCGCCGACGAACGGAAGCCCCTGCTGATCTTCGTGGTAGCCGGGCCCTTCGCCGATGAACATGATCTCCGCATCCACCCGCCCCGCGCCAGGAACCGCGTGGGTGCGAGAGGTATGCAGGGGGCACAACGTGCAGACCTTGATCTCATCCGCAATCGCATCCAGGGCCAGGCGACGCTCCTCCACGCTCAGGATGTCGGCCATCATGAACTCCTTTTATTTATTCTACAGTTGACTCGACCGCTGTAAATTGATCCGCGAACGACACGCGCTGATGCAGTTTCTTCACTCGATCATCGAGCCGCTCGCCGTAGCCGTTGTCCAGGGGGCGCGCTTCCATCAGCAGCGCGTCCTCGCCGTCGTCGCGGTAATAGCCCCGGCGGCGACCGACGACTTCGTACTCGTACTTGCGATACAACTGCTGCGCCGACAGGTTGCTGACGCGTACTTCCAGCACGGAGTACTGGCCCCTGAGGTTCAGCGAGCGCTTGAGCATCCCCGACAGCAGTAGCTCGCCCAGACCCTGGCCGCGATATTCCGGGTGCACGGCGATGGTGCTGATATGCGCCTCGCCCGCGATCAGCCAGCAGCCGCCATACCCGGCGATCAGCGGGACTGACTTAGGGGTCCAGAATCGCTGAAACAGCGAGCGGACCATACGCGGCTTGTCGAGATGATCGGCGACTTCGATCACGCAAAAATGTGACGCGTCACGATTTGTAATCTCAAATTCATAAGTACGCTGCGGCCAGGGCGATGAAAACGAGGCGCGGTCGATGTCCACGACCTGTGGGATATCCTCCACGCGCATGTGGCGCAGGGTATAGGCGACGCTGCTCATGAGCGAGGCTCCCCCGGTTGGTTCAAATAAATCGGCGTGACCGTCGCCGGATCGTCCATATCCCCTGCCGCAAAACGTGCCCAGGCCAGCTCGGCCAGAAAACCGGCGCGGCGGAGCGAAAACGCGCCCGGCACACACCGCGCAGGACGGCCCGTTTCATTGAGCAGCCCGTACCCCGCCTCGTCAATTTCGCCCGCGAAGATCGTCTCCTGCTCGACGGATTCGACCAGCGCCAACCAGGTCGTGATAGACGCGTCTCCATCCGCGACCCAGACATCTCGCGCCCAGCGGTAGCGCTGCGCGCACACGCGTCCCCGCCCGGCCTGAAGTACGGCAACCAACGGGCCGTTGAAGGCCGGAACAGCAGCGGCCACGATATCGAGCGACGGGATCGCGATCAGCGGGAGCTGCTGCGCTTCGGCCAGTCCCTTGGCGACGCCCAGACCGATCCGCAAACCGGTAAACGAACCGGGGCCCTGCGCAACAGCGACGGCAGCCAGACCGGACGCCTTGATTGCAGCCTGCTCCAGTGCAGTCTCGATAGTTGGGGTAAGTTCGGTAGTGTGATTGTTGCGCGTGCGCCAAGTCGCTTCATAGACGATCTGCCGCCCATCATGCAGCGCCAGGCTCATAACCTGGCTCGACGTATCTATCGCCAGTAACACGCCTGCTTCCTTCTCGCTGGACAATTCAGCCCCCTCGACTCTCTTTCCTGCCCGCGCACCGCATCAGTCTGCCGCGCCGTCACGCAGCGCCTCTACCAGCGCCGCATACTGCGCGCCGGAAGCACTCACCCGCAGAACCCGGCTCGACTCGCTCACGATGTCGAAGGCGATCCACAGACGTTCTTCGGGCAGCAGATCGATCACGCGCTCCGGCCATTCCAGCACGACGTTATCCGTGCCGTGCAGCATCTCATCCAGCCCCAGCGACCATGCATCCGACAGGCGCTCAAGGCGATAACAATCGACGTGAAACAGGACCTGATCATCCTGCGTGCGCCGGTGCTCGTGAACCAGGGTAAACGTGGGGCTGGTCACACGCTCCAACGCGCCCCATCCCCGGCCCACGCCGCGCACAAATGCCGTTTTCCCCGCGCCCAAATCACCCTCAAGGCAGATCACGCCGCCCTGCCCCAACCGCGCGCCCAGCGCGGCTCCGATGGCTTCAGTATCTTCGACGCTTTGGGTTGTGATCTCAAGCAGAATCGGTGCTGAAACGGACAAACGGATGCCTCTTTCTGGATAAGACCACGGTAGAGCGCCGCTGCAAACAGCGCCATCACAGTCGGAAATTTGAAGCGGTTCAGGAGCTTAAAAAAGCGGTCCCCGGTCTTGAGATTATACTCCCTGCCAGGGGGGAAACAACAGCGCCGTGCAAGCTCGTTAGTATAAGGCTTAAATTCAGTTTTGCATTCGCCGCTCTCGATAATTCATGCTATCATTGCGGCCATTCACTTCAGGCGTTGAAGGACCAAACGATGCGGATTCTCGTTATTTCCGATATACATGCCAATTTAGCAGCTTTTGAGTCCGTCCTGGCCGACGCTAAGGGCGACTGGGACTATGTATGGTGTTTAGGCGATGTCGTGGGCTACGGGCCCGATCCGAACGAATGCTGCGAGCTGCTGCGCACGCTGCCGCACCTGTGCCTCGCGGGAAATCATGACTGGGCCGCTTTGGGCCGGCTGGATATCCGCACCTTTAACGCCGATGCGCGCCGCGCCGTACAGTGGACCCGCGATACTCTCACGCCTGAAAACACCGCTTATCTCGCGGCGCTGCCCACAACGTTCGTGCTGGGCAACTATACGCTGGCGCACGGCAGCCCGCGCGAACCCGTCTGGGAATATATTCTCGATCCGCTGATCGCGGCGCTGAACTTCCCCCACTTCGAGACGCCGTACTGCTTCGTGGGGCACACGCACACGCCGATCCTGTTCCAACTGGCGGACGATCGCGGCGATACGGATGCGATCCAGCCCGTCTACCGCGAAGGGCGATCGCTCAACGGCCACCGGCTGATCATTAATCCCGGCAGCGTGGGCCAGCCGCGCGACTCGAACAGCGACGCAGCCTATGGCATTCTGTCCATGCAGGACGCCGTTTTCGAGCACCGCCGCGTGCCCTACCCCATCGGCGCGACACAGGAAAAAATGCGCCGTCTGGATATGCCCGAGCGCCTGATCACGCGGCTTGAGCACGGGTGGTAAACCGCACGCCGCAATAACTTCACCGCACAAAAAAGGGGCGTATCGTTCAGCGATGCGCCCCTTCATTTTGAACCTCTGCCTGACGCCGCCGTTAGCGACCGCCAATACGCCCGTATAGCCACCAATACTGGTCAGGCGGATACGCGCTTTTCAGCCGTGCATCGAATACGAAGTCGTCGCCGCTGAGCATACGCCGCAGCCGGTTATCCACCTGCTTCATACGCGCTTCCAGATCGTCGGGCACTTCGCTTTCCTGGGCCAGCTCGTCGTAAAGGTGCTGGATCATGGTGCGCTTTTCAGCCTGAACCGGATAATCTGCCGCACAGCCCTGAGCTTGCTCGCCGCAATCGTGCAGATAGCGGTCCAGCGCATCCAACCTCGACTTCAGCTCGACAGCCAGCTTGGACTTATAGTGCACGGACCATTCCGCGCGCGCCGCATCAAAGTTGATGGCCGCGTCCTGCACCTGGGTTTCCTGCTCGGGATCGAGCAGCCCATCCACCCGGCGCAGGCGGTAGAGCCGCAGCAGCAGCCCGCCCAACGTCAAACGCGGCAAATCGCCGATCTCCAGCGCGTTTTCGATGAGCTGTTCCGGCTGCCCGCCCA
>NZ_DAISHJ010000003.1:25857-90345 GCF_036822615.1 Aggregatilinea sp.
ATCGCCGGACAGGTGTCCGTACAACTCGTCTTCGTACAGATAGGGCGTCAGGTTCGAAGCCATCGCCGACAGGGCCCGGACGTCTTTGTCCACGTCATAGGACAGTGCCGGCAGTTGAGTGCTCATCGTCTCTCTAACCCTTCGATTAGTGAATACGGGTTAAATCGTGCTACTGCTTTTTCGTGCGCATCACGTTCTGATAGCGGGGATCGCTCTGAAGCTCACGCAGACGCTCGTCCGCGCCAGTCACGAGCCATTCGTATATGTGCTGCCCGCCGTCCCCATAAGACACCGTCGGCTCGAACCCCAGGATCTCTTTGACCCCGGTTACCAACGACTCAATGCCGTCAGCGGGCGTCAAGGCCAACCGCAAATACTGGTTGGGAACCCACTCCATCGTCAGGGGCAAGCCGTTCCATTCGCCTTCGACCTTAAAGGGCGACGTTTCGCTGGTGCAGTTGAGGTAGAGGCCGTTGATCCGGTTGCTCCAAAAGGTGTGATTCACCCGCTCTTCGATGAAATAGGCGCGATGTTCCGGCTCGCGGTAAAACCACGTGGTCGCGTTCGTTGCCATGAACTCAAAAACTCCTCTTAGGCAAAAACGATCTGCCACTAATCATACCATCTATGCGCCCTTTGCGGCTACCCAAGTCCTGAGTAAGGGGCTCGATTTTGAACCGCAACGCCCCTTGCGGTGTATTTTTCACGAGAACCGTCAGCAAAACGCACCCCGCCCCATAACGCGGCGCACCGGAAGGGCTTACATTCATGAGCGGATTTGCCTGGTTAGGCGTTTTAGGAAGCGCCTTCGCCACAACGCTTGCCCTGGCAGCATGGATCGTGATGGCGATCCCATATCTCGACAACGCCCCCTACATCACCGAACTGCGATACAACACGCGCAAGCCGCTGCAACTGGGGATCGTGATGTTCGCCGCGTTCTTTGCGATCTTCTTCCTGGGCGCGCGCTATCTGACCGAGGACACCAGCGGGCCAATGCTGCTGTTCGGGGGCGTGATCGTCGCGTTGCCGATCAGTATGCTGCTTGGCTCAGAAACCTGGGAGCATTACAACCCCAAAGGCATGGATCGCGCGCCGGGTCCGCAGGCGATCGCCATTGCGACGAGCATCGGGCTGGCGGAACTGGTCGGCGTGTCGGTGACGGCGCTGGTACTGCTCCAACTCGGCTGATCGCCCTTCCCTGCTACAGCCACAAAAAGACAGGGACGCTGCCCGGTGGGTAACGTCCCTGTTTTCGTCTGCGACTATCAGGTTAGCGTTGCGGCCAGCGTTCCTCGATGCCGCCGTGATGGATCGTCAAACGTTCCTCGATCAGATCGGCCTGGGCAGTATCAAAGTCGGACAGCGCGATGCTGCTGATCCACGCGTCCTTGATCACCCAGCGCCGGACCTCGACCCCATCATCCACAGCAACAACCGACAATTCGCGCGTGACTTTGGCGGATGAGTTTGCGAGCGTCTCGCGCGTCCAACGGTTGAAGGGCAGAGTCGGGTCCTGCTGGACCATCTTCACAATCACCACCGGCTGAAGAGTCACCTGACCGCTGCCGTCCATCTGCCGGATCGTCAATCCGCGCACGGCAAAGATACCGGCGGCTTCGGCTCCCTCAATCTCCACTTTGAACTCATTTGCGGACAGGCTGTCTACGGCCTGGATTCCGCTGCTTTGCTGCGCCATTCCTGATGCTCCTTCCGCCACTCATCGTTTAGCCGAGTATACACGTCCGGCTGTGTGAGCGACAACGCGGCGGATTGCTTACTCAGTTTCTTTCACGTCCTCGGCCAGACGAATGTGCAGATCCTCAAGCTGGGCAGGTTCCGCTTCCGACGGCGCACCGGCCATCAGGTCGGCAGCCTGCTGCGTCTTGGGGAACGCGATCACCTCGCGGATATTCGGCTCGCCTGCCAGCAGCATGACCAGACGGTCCACGCCGGGCGCGATGCCACCGTGCGGCGGCGTGCCGTACTCGAATGCCTCAAGCATGTGGCCAAACCGTTCGCGCGCGACGTCAGGATCCAGCCCGATCAGCTTGAAAATCTTCTCCTGGATCTGGCGGTCGTGGATACGGATGCTGCCGCCCGCGACTTCGTACCCGTTGCAGGCGAGGTCGTACTGCTGGCCGCGCACCTTACCGGGTTCGGTATCGAGCATGGCCGCGTCTTCCCACATCGGCGCGGTGAATAGGTGGTGGCTGGGATCCCAGCGGTGTTCGTCTTCATTCCACTCAAACAGCGGGAAGTCGATCACCCAGCAAAACGCGATCTTCTTGGGATCGGTCAGGTTGAGCCGGTCCGCCAGGGTGCGGCGCAGCGTATCGAGCGATCCGGCAACAACCGGAGCTGTATCCGAGACGAACAGCAGCAGGTCGCCGGGCTGAGCCTGCATCCGTTCCAGCAGCATAACCAGCAGGTCCGGCGTGAAGAACTTGGCGATGGGCGAGCGCACCGGGTTTTCGTCGCTCTCCTCGACCGCCATCCAGGCCAGACCCTTCGCGCCCGCCGACTTGGCGATTTCTTCCAGCTCACTCAATTCGCGGCGGCTGTAGGAGGCCAGACCAGGCACGCGAATCCCGCGCACCGGGTTCCCCGCTGCGACGTTGTCCGCGAAGACGCGGAAGGACGTGCTCGCCGCGATGTCGCTGATGTCCACAATTTCCAGGCCGTAGCGCAGGTCGGGCTTATCCGTGCCGTAGCGCAGCAGCGCGTCGTGGTGGCTGAGGCGCGGGAACGGCTTGTGGACCAGTTCCAGCCCGGCAACATCTTCCACGACGCGCGTCATCATACCTTCAACAAGATCCATCACGTCTTCACGCGTGACGAAGCTCATTTCCATGTCCAACTGGGTGAATTCCGGCTGGCGGTCGCCGCGCTGATCTTCGTCACGGAAGCAGCGCGCCACCTGGAAGTAACGCTCGTAACCCGCTACCATCAACAACTGCTTGAGCTGCTGAGGACTTTGCGGCAGCGCGTAGAACTTGCCGGGATGCACGCGGCTGGGCACAAGGTAGTCGCGCGCACCTTCGGGCGTGGTCTTGAACAAGATCGGCGTCTCGATCTCGACAAAACCCCGGTCGCCCAGGTAATTGCGGATGAAGCGCAGCACGTTGTGACGCAGCACGAGATTATGCTGCATCGAGGGGCGGCGCAGGTCGAGGTAGCGATAGCGCATACGCAGCGCTTCTTCGACCTTCTCGTCCTTGTTAATGTAAAACGGCGGCGTCTTGGCGCGGTTGAGCACCACGATACTGCTAGCGTGCACTTCGATATCGCCCGACGCGAGATCCGGATTTTCCATACCTTCGGGCCGCTTCACGACTTCGCCCGTGACCTGGATCACCCACTCCGAGCGGATATCGCGTGCCAGTGTGTGCGCCTCGGGCGCGGTCTGCTGGTTCACAGTCACCTGCGTGATGCCCCAGCGGTCGCGCAGATCCAAAAATACCAGGCCGCCCTGGTCGCGCCAACGATGCACCCACCCCGCAAGGGTTACGGTTTGGCCTGCGTTCTCAGCGCGCAGCTCGCCGCAGTTATGTGTCTTCAACATAGATTAAGTCCCCCGTGCGCAACGTGTGGTCCAGGCAGCCCGCCGGTAGCCACCTGTACAGTGTAAAATGCCGACAGAATATTCGGGGTAGTATAGCGCACTGCCCACACTTTTGCCTGTGTAGTGTGCACATTTACTGTATACCGCGCACCGGTTCGAATGCAGAGCAACAGCGCGGAATCAGGGTCGCGCGGCGCCCTGCCCATGCAAAATAAACAAAAAAACGCCCCGGCGGACGTGCCGGGGCGCTGCATTCGGAATGGAGGGACGGCGCAAAAATCACATCAAGCATCTCAGCACAAGCGTGACGTGCGACCTGATCGCAGCTTTACGGTCTACCAGCGACCTCAAAAGGCGGATATGCGCGAGGCTAACGAGCCAAACTCGATCCGGTCGGATCAGGGTGTTGAAGCTGCATGTAGCTGACGTCGGGGAGAGAATAATTCTTCCACCGGTACCAGTGATATGTCAGCAGGCTGCCAAGAGCCAACGGGTTGAGCAACTGCTGTAATTCGAAAAGATGTGGCTGATCCGCCGCAATAACAAGCCAGGACGTTGCAAGGATACAGAGCAGTAGCGGCGCATTCCACATTGTGTTGCGGCCAACCCACAACATGAACCAGATCGGGAGCAGCGTATAGACCAACGTATAATCATGGGTCTGCGGCAGGACCATCAAAGTGACGAGAATGAGCACAGACATGCTCCACAGCAACCGGGTCTCGTCCGGCAAAGACCGCATTTGTAAAAGCAGCGACAATCCCCAGACCACAACCGCAGCGATAATGAAATTGGATATACCCTCTCCGAATACACGTGTGGGATAGCTTGAAATTCCCCGCTCCTTATAGAACTCCACGCCATTGAAAAAGTCTGGAATCCAGAATCCGATCTGCAAAACGGTCAGTAGGAAAACCGTGCCTATCAAGCCAGCCCAGATCGCTACAACTTTATACCGCCGCTTCAGCAGCAGATCCAATAGAATGACGGCGACCAACAAGGCCCCTTCTGGGCGAATAGTTGCTCCAAGCAGCGCCAGTGCAGCAAGCCATGAGCGATTCTCAAGCAGCAGCCACCACGCAAGCAGCAAACAGGCCAAAACGAAAGGCACGAATTGGCCGAGCACGTAGACATTGACCGAATGGTAGTTCCCGACTGCTGAGGCCATAACAACGAGAGCCAACAGAAGCGGCTTAGCCCGCCAGCCCAACCGCGCAAACATCAACGATGGGGCCACCATGAAGATCAGGAGCTGCAAACCGCACCAAATGCTGACAGCGATCTTGATCGGCAGCAGCCAGAGAGGAAGCAAGATCCACGTAATCGTGGCGAGGTACAAAAAATGTTCCGATACAAACGGGGGCAGCTTGTGAGATGCGCAATAAGCATCATCAAACACCAGGGCATAGGGATTCTCTCCCCGGAGCATAACGTTTGCGCCAGCCCACCGTGGGTAGAAATCGAAATTGGTCTGGATCGGAACAAGCCACAAATACGCAGTTATTGAAAAGGCCAGCCACAGAATCAACACAAGTGATCCGAGTAGGACTTTCTGCCGCACCGCGTTATGCACCTGACGCACCCTTTCGAGGGGGTCACCAGGAAAGAGGGTCTGCGCTTCCCGTTATCGAGCCATTCATACGGGCAGCACCGGTACGCAAGCACACATACCGCTGCCCCAGTCAGGCAACAAAGAAGCTGCTGTATCACTGTAGATCTTGTTGACGCCCGGACCTCAGGCCGGCAGCGGTACAGACAAAGCGAGGTCCGGCCCCAACCCTACCCACCACATTTCCCGCTACCCCAGAGGATAATACCGCGAGCCTGTAAAATACTCAGGTTGCAAGTTCATTTATCATAGCATCTAATAATAATTACTTCAAAGTGACTAAATACAGTACGATAGGCGAAAAATGAATGTATTTTTTAACACACCAGAACTACACACAGGGGTTCGCCGTGCAGCCGTCACCATATCTGGAGTGCATCGAAGCGCCGTGATTCCGAGTGAGCCGAAGGAAAACAAAAACGCCCCGGCACTTTCACCGGGGCGCTGCATTCGGAATGGAGGGACGGCGAGAATTACGCCATACGTACGTAGGTCTGGCCTTCGACCCAGCGCGCAATGTAGGGATAACGATAATCCCGCCCGTTCCACGTTTCGACCGCCGCGATCACGGAGTAGATCACCATCGCTACCGGCAGCGCAAAGGTCGCCACGAAGTAGACCAACGCCAGAACGAGCACGATCGGGGTGAGAATGAAGCCAACCAGCAGCAGGATCAGCAGCATGGACAGGATCAGGAGCGCCCCCCAGACGATTGCGCCACCGATCAACAGCGACATGAAACCAACCGTGCCCACCAACTGAATGGTGAAGGCCTGGAGCGCGTGGAAGGCCACATACTGCGACCGCTTGCGGAACGCAAAGTAAATCAGGAGCGGCACGAACATCGTGAACAGCACGCCCGTACCCACGCTCGGCAGCGCGACGAGCGCCGTCAGCAGCGTGCTCGCATGCGCCAACGCGGCCCACTTGCGCTCGTTGGGGTGCACCGGGCTTTCCCATGCCTTACGCTTGGGCTTGCCCGATACGGGCGGCAGCTTCACGCCCTCCATGGGCGCTTCCAGGCGGTTGCGACGCTCCGGCGGATCGGGATAGTACCGATCCTGATATTCGCGCACCACCTGCTCGCCTTCGGAGTCGTCGCCAAGGCGCGACTTGATACCCTCTACGGCCTGGCGGATGTGATCCGGCACGGGCACGCCTTCGATTGGATCATTGGGCGCCGCAGGCGTCCCGGTGATGTTATCACTCGCGTTTGGATTCTGATCGCGCTCTTCCATCGTGTGCTCCTGGTAAGTCATCCCTGTAAACCAACACCGCTGAAGGTGATGTTCGCTCGTTGCTGTCGTCGTTCACTTGTTTATACGCAAGCCAGCGCACAAGGGTTGCGCATGGAATTCACCAGTTTCAAAAACTGTTTTCACGCCACCGTCCTACGGTATACTCGGCCCGCCGAGGAGGAACCCCCTATGCGCGACATCTTTCGAGACGATTTCACATTCACCAAACGGCACCTGGGCGTCATGCTGTGCGCCGCCGGTCCCGTGCTGATTGCGGCAATGCTGGCCGCCGAGTGGCTCGACGCCGATTCGGGCGGATTCGGACTGGTGCAGCGGCTGGGCGTCGTGCTCGGCGCGGCGGCGCTGGTGCTCGGCCTTTCGCTGATTCCTCTGGGCAACCAGCCCGCCTGACTATAATCGTATGGCAACCTATACTTCACCTTCCACGGATTCATCATACGCTTCCCGCGCCGCGCTCTGGATCGGGCGCATACTGCTCGCGGCAGCGGCGCTGCTGCTGATCGCACACACGCTGATTTACATCCACTACGCGATCGGGCTGATGCGCTTTCCCTTCGACTACGACCAGGGCGAGGGCTTCGAGCTGGTCGATACGGTGATGTTCAGCCACGGGGATTGGCCGTACCGCAGCAACGAAGTGTATCCGTTTTACGCCAGCAACTACCCACCCCTGTTCCACCTGATTCTGGTCCCGTTCGTGTGGGTCTTCGGCCCGGCATACTGGTACGGGCGGCTGATGGGATTCCTGGGCACGCTGATCACCGCATCCGCCATCGGTTATGCTGTCCACCGGGAAGGCCGACACCGGCTGATTGCGATCTTTTCTGCCCTGGCGTTTTTGGCCTCCAACTACATTTATCACGTGGGTCCGCTGTTCCGGCAGCACCTGTTTATGGTGATGTTTGAAACCGTAGCGGTGGTCGTGCTGGCGCGCGTCACAGACCGCGCAGATCGGAAATGGCCCCGCCGCACGATGATAGCCGGGCTGGCGCTGCTGATCTGTGCTGGCTACACGAAGCAGCTCGCGGCGGCGACCGTCGCGGCGGTATTCGTGTTCCTGTTTCTGCGCAATCCACGGCGCGCGGTGGCCTGGGCGGTCCCCTTCGCGGGGGTAGCGGGCGCGATCTTCCTGTTTATCAACGTCTCGACGCACGGCGAATGGTGGACCAACATCATCGCCGCGAACGTCAACACGTTCATGCCCCAGCAGGCGCTCGACCTGTTCCGGCAGTGGTGGCGGCTGCACTGGGCGCTGGTAATCATGGCGGGACTGTTCGCGCTGTACGAGCTGTACTTCGCGCGGCTGTCGCTCTATACGATCTGGTGGGCTGCCGCCATCGCGGATTCGGCACTGTCGGGCAAATGGGGCGCGGGCGACAGCTACTTTGCAACGGCCATCGCCGCGACCTGCATCCTGTCGGGCATCTTCGCCGCGCGCACGCTGCGCGGGATGTGGAACCCCGCCGACAACCCGATCTCACGCCGGCTGCGTGTACTGTGGAACCGGGCCGGGACGCGGACCGTGTGGATTCGCGCCGCCGCGCTTATCGCCGTCCCTGCGCTGTACGTGATTTACGGCTTGAGCGTGATTCACATGCCGACCGAGGGGCGGTTCTTCGGCTCGCTGTCGGATGCGCTGAATCTGACGTCGAGCTACGGCGACCGGTATGCGTTCTACGATTCGGCGGGCTGGGTTCCCGGCTACGCGACCATCGGGCACGTGCCGTCGCAGACAGACATCAACAACGGCTGGCGGATCGTGGATATTCTGTGCGCCAGCGACAAGCCTGCCATGAGCGAGGAGGCGGGCTTCAGCCTGCAAGCGGATCGGGACGTGATCACCAACCCGACGCAGCTCAAAAACCTGTACGAGAACGATCTGTACGATCCCACAAATCTTGTGAATGCGATCCGCGCGCACGACTTCAGCGTGCTGATCTTCCGCGCGCAATTCTACCCGCCGCCGGTGCTGGACGCGGCGTACGAGGCGTATTACCCATCCGAGGTGATCGTCATGAACGGGTTTAACTACGAGATCTGGCGGCCCGGCCCCTCCCAACCCGAACGCGACGCAACCGCCGCCGCGCTGGCCGATCTCGCGCCGGGCGAAGAAATAACGCAGCCGATCAGCCTGGAGCCGGACGCCGCCGCGACCTGGATCACACACATGCTCAGCCGCCAGCATTGGGAACGGAGCGAGTCCGCGCCTGCGGCGAACTGCACCGCGCAGCACTACACACGGGATAATGAAACGCTCGCCGTAGAAGTCTGCCCCGCCGGGGATGGCGCGGAATTAACGTTTGGGGCTGTCGCAACGCCCGAGTAAAAAAGCGTAGGGGCGTACATGATACGCCCCTACGCCTCTGCGACTTCAAACCATGCTAACCACGATCAACGCAGGGCGAAAACCAATCCCAGCAGCGCCAGCAGTGCGCCGACAGTGATCGCCGCATAGGGGATCGTCGTGCCGTACAGGTTGATCTGGTCGATCGCATCCTGGGCGTCCATCTTGGCATCCTGCACGGACTCGTCAGTCGCCTGATAGGTCAGATCGTAGACGGGCACGCGCAGGTTCGCGCGCTGATCTTCGGGCAGCGCAGCCAGCGGCGATCCGGCGATCATGTCCTCGGAAAGACCCACCGCACGCAGCTCGTGCTTGGACGTATCGATCAGCACGCCCGTTTCCGGCTCGATCCAGTACTGCGCCTCGTAGCTGTAGTAGTACTGGAGCGGCACGGTGTCTTCGGGCCAGTTTTGCAGCAGCGTAGGCAGCATATTCTTGACCATTGGGCTGAGGTCCGTGTTTTCGATCAGCGCCGCCAACTGTTCTTTGGGGAGTGCCTCGGGCAGCCCCATCGCCTGAACCGCGATAGGATCGATGAGCTGAGGCTCGCTGCTCGACGTAAACAAGTAAGTATCCAGGCCGCTGCGGTCGTGCGTCACTTCTTCTGCATAAACCAGCGGAACCACCGAGTTATAATCGTCGCTCCAGCCATCGTAATCTTTCTTTTCGGTATCTATCGGCCAGCCGATAACCAGACCGCCGCGTGGGCGGAATCCATCCATGCTGTCCCAATCGGATGGATGATCGGCGGTATATGCCATCGTCTTGCGATCGATGGCATACCGCTTGAGTAGCGACTGAAGCGGTTGATCGCCGGTCTTGAGCTGCTGTTCCTCACTCACCAGGGCCACATCACCATCGGTTTCTTCGGTTTTGATATGGCGATCGATCGTTACCTCGAGATCGTGCATAAACTCGAACGTCTGGGCATTCAGCAGCACCGGCATTGTACCGGCGTAGGTCCGGGTGGTATCCACGTCGTCCGGCCACTGCTTCATGCCGGGCACGATCGCCAGCATCAGCACCAGCCCCGCCGCAACGACCACCAGACCTACCACAAGCAAGAGTGCGCCAATAGTCTTTCGGCTCACGGCCAAACCTCCCTGGCCCTTCCGGGCCTATGTGAAATATTTCGGATTGACTATACACCTATGATGTAAAAACAAATAGACACGCGACTAGTTATGGTCACATGTCTAGAAATTCACAAATTGGGAGGTCGTGAAGGGAAAAACTGGGTCGGATACACAAAAAGCCGGTGGCAACGATCAATCCCCAATCTGGCGTGTTTGCCAGAGGCTGCCCGCCGCCAGCAGCGCAAACGACGCCACATAGACCGCCATGTAGAGGATCATGCCGGGCGCGTCAACAAACGCGATCGCCAGTCCGACCACAGCATAGAGGCCGAGCACGATTTCGCCCACCGTGGTCCAATCGGGCCGGATCACATAGCGTGTGCTCGCCAGACGATCGCCGCGCTGCACCACGCGGAACTTGGGCGTACGCTTGAACGCGTTGCCGCCGCGATGCGTCACGGCTTCAAACACGGCGCGCGAATTGCTGAGCATCATGCCGGTGTTGAACAACAGCAGCGCCGGAAAGTAGAGGAGCCGCCCGATCCAATCGGGATAAAGCGCGATCTGCCCCATCGCCAGGATCATGGTCGGGGCAAGGCTGGCAATCCCCAGTGGAGCCAGCGGGAGCTTGCTCAACAGGCCCGCCGCCAGCACGGGCGGCGTCAGTACGAACAACAGCAGGACAAAGGGCTGAATCGCGTATTGGCCCAGATGAGACATACCCATCGCTTTTTGCAGCGGGGAGAGATCCGCGCGCAGCAGCTTCCCGGCGTGCTTGAGCAGGCACTGGGTCGATCCCTTCGCCCAGCGCGCCTGCTGCACCTTGTAGGCGGTTAACTGCGGCGGGATTTCGCCCGGCACGCTCACATCCACGAGGTAGCGGAAGCGCCAGCCCAGCATAAACGCGCGGTAGCTCAGGTCAAGGTCTTCGGTGAGCGTATCGGCAGTCCAGCCGCCCGCCTGCTCGATCGTCTCGCGCCGCCAGACGCCGCCCGTTCCGTTCATGGACATCGGCAGATCGCCCCGGCTGCGCGCCACCTGTTCGATGGCGAAATGCTGGTCCATCGACAGCGATTGAGCGCGCGTCAGCAGATTGTAGTCCACGTTGAGGTGCGCCCAGCGCGTCTGCACCAGGGCCACATTGGGCGAACCATTGAAATGCGGCATCACGCGGCGTAGAAAATCGGGCGCGGGCACAAAATCGGCGTCGAACGTCCCAACGCACGCCGTCTCGCACCGAGATAGTCCATACGCGAGCGCCCCCGCCTTGTACCCGATACGCTCGGGCCGCCGGATCAGCTCGATGTCCAGGCCGCGCGCGCGCCACTCGTCCACTTTGGCGCGCAGGAGATCGGTCGTCTCGTCGGTCGAGTCATCGAGAACCTGCACACGCAGCTTGTCGCGGGCATAGTCCAGCGCGCCGACCGCATCGATCAGGCGATCGACGACGTGCTGCTCGTTGTAGATGGGCAGTTGAAGCGTCACGGAGAGCAAGTCGCCGTCGGGTACGTCGGGCGCAACCGGAGCACGCTTGCGATTGAAGAAATACACCGTCAGCAGAATGAAAAAGCTGGCGGAGTAAAGCGCGATCACCCCCGCCGCCAGCATATATCCCGCGCCAAGCAGGGTTAGCAGCACGTTCAAATGAGATACCTCATTCCAACACCGATTACAACGCGCGCAACTCGTCAATACGATCCAAACAGGCCGCGTATTCGCGCTCCAACTGGGCGGCCATCTCGCGCAGCAAGTTACGCCCTTCGCGCGCGGCAAATTTAGACTGGATGCTCAGCCACATCAATTCCCCATTGAGAAGCTCGCTGCGCTCGTGACGCAGGGCCGCCAGGCGCGCCTCAAGCTGGTACGCGATCTGCTTCAGCTCGCGCAGGGCCAATGCTGCCAGAGGCACGTCAGGCGTCGCACCTTCGGGCTGCTGAGACAGCAGATGCAGTGCATTCAGATCGCGGTTGGCATACGCAGAGTTGATCTCGGCCATCAGACGTGTACGGCGAGTGCGCTCGTCGGGGTCGGCAGCCAGATCGGGATGGTAACGGCGCGCCAGGGCGCGATAGAGGCGCTTGAGCATCCGCTCGGGATCGTCATCGAGGATCACCTGACGCACAGGCGGATCGGGTTCGGAAGGGGCCGCACCGCGCGGCGCGATCCAGGTGCGCCAGAACTGCTCCTCGACGGATACGTAATCGGGCGGCGGCGACCAGCCATCGGCAGGCTGCGAGGCGTATCCATGAAGCTGCGGCGGGGTGAGCTTTTCGGCTTCCAGATCCGCCACCACCGCGCGCATGACGTCCAGACGTTCCACGAGCGGGCGGATCTTACGGTTATAGTCGCGGGTGAACGATTCCAATTCACGCCGGAGGTCGATTATTTCTTCCTCCAGCGCGGCCAGTTCCATCTCTGCCCCGGCGATCTGCGCCTTCAGCCGCTCGATCTCGGCTCCGGTATCGTCCACCTACTGCCCTATCTCGCGCTGTGCCGCTTGATCCCGGTCACATGGTACATCACGCTGAAATCGAGGCGCGGCTTCATTTTGCGCGGCTCCATCGGCTCCATGGTGAACAGCTCGGACACGCGGTCGTAGGTGCTCTGGCTCAACATGACTTCACCCGGCAGCGCGTTTTCCTGCAGCAGCTTGGCGAAGTTGAACGGCGCGCCGATGGCGGTAAACTCGCGGCGGCTGGGGCTGCCCACGTTGCCCAGCATCGCCAGCCCGGTATCGATCCCCACGCCGTACGAGAGGCGCTGATCCGGCTCCAGGATCTCATGCAGCGCCGTCACGTCATAGACCATCGACAGGGCCGCGCGCACGGCTCGCTCGGCGTGATCGGGTTGCGGATTCAACTGCGTATTGAACAGGCCCACGACCGCATCGCCCAGGTACTTATCGATGATGCCGTCGTGAAGCTGAATCGCGTCGGTGCACACGGTCAGGTAGCGGTTGATGATCGCCAGCAGTTCTTCCGGCGGCAGATGCTCACTGAAACTGGTAAAGCCGCGCACATCCGCAAAGACGATGGAAATCTCGCGCTCATCGCCGCTCAGACCCAGACGATCGATACTCTGAATGTTGCGCACGAGGCTTGGCGGCAAATAGGTGCGAACCACGTTAAGGGTCGCGTCGCGTTTTTTGATCTCCGTGAGGTCATCCACCACCAGCGCCACGCCATAAATCGCACCGCCGCTGTTGGTTAGGGGCGCGAGCTTCAGGTTGAGCGTCACCGGGCCCCGCCCCGGAAGCACCGGCTCGATCTCGATCACCTGCTGGCCGCCCTGGCTTTTTACCGTTGCCAGGGTCGTGTCGAACCGCTCGGACAGCATGGGCAGCACCGTATGCAGCGACTGCCCGAGCGCATCCTGCGCTGCAACGCCCAGGATCGTCTCGGCGGCGTTGTTGTAGGTGACGATCAGGTCATTTATATCGGTGGTAATCACACCGCTGGCGATGGACGCGAACACGTCGTCCATCAACTCTTTCATGTCGATGATCTCGTTCAGCGCGCGGCGGATGCGATCGAACAGGCGCGCATTTTCGATACCCACCGCCGCCTGATTAGCGAAGGCTTCCAACAGCCCCAATTCCTTTTCACCAAACAGATCCGGCACGTGATGGTTATCGGCATACATCACGCCGGTTTGTTTGCCCCGGAAGAACAGCGGCACGCACAACACCGAACGCGGCGCGTGCAGCACGACGCTTTGCTGTTCACGGTAGCGCGGATCGAGCAGCGCGTTACGCGCGACGACCGGCTTACCCGTTTCGTTGACCTCGGTGACGATGGTCCAGCTCACGCTGAAATCGCCCTCTTCGATGTCTTCGCGGTGCATATCACGCGCCACGCGGAAACGCAGCTCGCCCGTCTTCGAATCACGCAGGACGATATAGCCGCGCTCCGCGCCCGTCAGCGCGATGGCGGTGTCCATCACTTCGCGCAGCACGAGGTCCAGATCGAGCGAGGTGTTGATCAACTTGACCGTGTCGGCCAGCGCGCGCAGTTGGGCCAGCTCTGCGCCTTCGTCCAGCACGCGCTTGGCGACCCCCTCTAACGTGACGCGCAAGTAGTAGAGGCGCTCGAAGACTTCAGGCGGCAGCGACAACCCGCGCTGGTATAACAGGCCGTACTGGGACCGCAGCGTACCATCCAGATCGACCACTTCTTGAGTCAAGCGGCAGAGGTGCTCATAAAGGATCGTATTCATATTGGCAGTGCTGAGCATCTGGCCCTACCTATCTCCGCGGCATACCATCAAGAAGCAACGCGGACTTCATAGACGGTCGTCGTCTGGCGGCGCCCCCGAACCTGCACAGCGGGATGCTGCGAGATCGACAGCCTCGATTCCATTTCGATCAGCTTCTCGGCGCAGTGTCGGTAGGTGTCTTCGCTGATGATGATCTGTCCCTGTTCGGCGTTTTCTTGCAGGCGCTTCGCCAGATTCACGCTGTCGCCAATCGCGGTAAAGTCGCGCCGCGTCGCGCTGCCCACGTTGCCGAGGGTCGCCACGCCGGTATGCATGCCGATCCGGTAGTAAGGGACAGCTTCCTCGCCCAGTTGGTCCGCAAGCGCCAGACACGTCTCGGTAAGGCGCAGCGCCGTATTGACCGCGGCCCAGGCATGATGCTCCTGGGGGTTAAGCTGCGTGTTGAACAGCACCATGATCTCGTTGCCCATGAACTTATCGATCACGCCCGCGTTCTGGTGGATGACTTCAGCGCCTGCGGTCAGGTAGAGATTCAGCCACGCCATCAAATCCTGAGGGCTGAGATGCGCCGGAAAAGACGAAAAAGGCCGCATCTCGACAAACATCACGGTGATCACGCGGCGCTCGCCACCCAACCCCAGGCCGTCGATACTTTGAATGTTATCAATCATCGTGGGCGGCAGGTAGCGGCGCACCATGTCCAGCGTTGCATCCCGGCGTTTGATTTCGGTCAAGTCTTCGACCACGATCGCGATACCCTGCGTTTCGTCTTCGTCCTTCAGCGGGGTGAGCTTGAGATTCAGCGACACCTTACCCCGCGACCGCAGATTCAGCTCCATGTCGATCGTTTCACGAGCGCTCTGCGCGTATACCCGCGCCAGCGCGTCCGCGATGGGATGATACAGCGCAGGCAGCGCCTCGGCCAGCGTATGACCCAATACGCGATCATGCGGGAGGGCAAGGATACGCTCCGCCGCAGCGTTATACGTCGTGATCGTGTCATAGATGTCGGTCGTAATCACACCGCTGGCGATGGACGTGAACACGTTGTCCAGCATTTCCTTGATCTCGGTGACCTCGGACAGCGTGATCTGCACGCGGCGGTAAAGCCGCGCATTTTCGATCGCAATTGCGGCCTGATTGGCGAAGGACACCAGCAGCGACAATTCCTGCTCGCCAAACAACCCATCCCGAACCCGGTTATCGGCGTATACCACGCCGGTCACCTCGCCCTTGACCGTCAGCGGCACGCACAACACCGAGCGCAGCGCGTGAAGCATGACGCTCTGCTGGTGGCTGAACCGCGGGTCCGACTGGGCATTGGTCGTGACCACCGGCTGCCCGGTCGCGGCGACCTCCTCCACGACGGTCCGGCTGACGATAAACCCGCCCTCGTCGATCGTCTCGCGGTCGAGGTTGCGCGCGACACGAAATTCCATCTGGCCGGTCTGCTCGTCGCGCAGCACGATGTAGCCACGCTCGGCTCCGGTCAGGGCCACAACTTTGTCCATCACTTCGTTCAGAACTTGATTGAGGTCCAGCGACGAGTTGACCAACGCGGTCGTTTCCGCCAATGCACGAAGCTGGCTTAACTCGACCGACGCGTTGATGATCTGCCGCGAGAAGTTTTCAAGATCCATCTGGACGCTGCGCAGAACGTTCAACGATCCAGGTGGCAGCGTCATACCATGCTGGCGCAAAAAATCGCGCTGCACACGCAGCACGTCAATCAGGTCGGTCGTGGCCTGCAACAACCACTTTATCTCGTCCTCAACCGGAGGTCGTCCGTTGGGTTCGCTCATTCCGATCATTCCTCAGCGCTGTGGAACGCTAAGCTCCATGTCCCCGCATCATAATCCCGCTCGCGCACAAAATCCACACGCCAGCGCGGGTCGTACACTGCGTAAGACGCACAAGCCGATTATACCTGTCCGAAGTTACCCGGCAATAACAGGGACGGGCTGAAATATATCCTTATTTGGAGCGATTAGAAGACCTATTCCACTGCGATATATCGAATGACGTACTAGTCTTATTCAGAGAGTGATCTATAATAATTTCAGGATTATCCAATGCTGGTATTGAAAGGAGAGAGTCATCCAGCATTGTTGTAGGGTATGCGCCCTGCTTACTTGCTGTCCATATAGTAGCCTTTTGGAGGAGAATTAAAGATGTCTCGACGACTTGTTACGTTGGCAGTTGCTTTGGCCCTGGTTTTGCTTGCAGTGGCCCCCACCCTGGCCCAGGACGACCTCAGCGGCCAGTTGGAAATCTTCTCATGGTGGGCTGGCGACGAGGGCCCCGCTCTGGAAGCCCTGATTGCCGAATACAATACGCTGCACCCGAATGTTGAAGTGAACAATGCCACGGTGACCGGCGGCTCCGGTGTGAACGCGAAGGCCGTCCTCAAGACCCGTATGCTCGGCGGTGATGCTCCCGACTCGTTCCAGGTCCACGCGGGCCAGGAACTCATCGGCACGTGGGTCGTGGCCGACCGCATGGAAGACCTGACCTTCCTGTTCGAGCAAGAAGGCTGGATGGACACGTTCCCGCAGGGCCTGCTGGACCTGATCAGCACGGACGAAGGCATCTGGTCGGTTCCGGTGAACATCCACCGCTCCAACGTGATGTGGTACATCCCCGACAAGCTAACCGAGTGGGGCGTCGAAGTACCGACCACCTGGGACGACTTCCTGGCGATCTGCCCGACCCTGCAAGACCAGGGCATCACCCCGCTGTCGGTTGGTGAAAACTGGACGATGATCCACCTGTGGGAAAGCGTCGCCGTGTCGCAGCTGGGCACGGACGGCTGGAACGCTCTGTGGGCCGGTGAGAAATCCTTCCTGGATGACGATGTCGTCGCCACCTGGGACCTGTTCGGCCAGATCCTTGACTGCTCGAACGCCGACGAAGACGCCGCGACGCTGTCCTGGCAGCAGGCGACCGACAAGGTTGTCAACGGCGAGGCCGCGTTCAACGTCATGGGCGACTGGGCCGCGGGCTACATGATGACCACACTCGGCCTGGAGCCGGAAACGGGCTTCGGTTGGGTTGCGTCACCGGGCACGGAAGGCACGTTCATCATGCTGTCTGACTCCTTCGGCCTGCCCATCGGCGCGCCGGATCGTGACAACGCGATCGCCTGGCTGCAGCTGCTCGGCTCGAAGGAAGGCCAGGACATCTTCAACCCGCTCAAGGGGTCCATCGCCGCACGGCTCGACTCTGACCTGAGCCTGTACAGCGTCTACTCGCAGTCCGCCGCCGCCGATTGGCAGTCGAACACCATCGTCGGCAGCCTGCAGCACGGCGCCGTTGCTAACGAGTCCTTCATGGGCGAGTTCCCGACCGTCATGGAACTGTTCCTCGGTGCGCGGAATTCCCAGGCGGCTGCCAACGCATCGCAGGTCGTCTGCATCCAGGCCCGTATCTGCCAGGGCTAACCACTGACCTTCAGCTCGCTGCGCTCACCATGAGCGCGGGCTGAGTACAACAGGGCCTCTGCGAGCCACTAGCGCCCCAGAGGCCCTCTGTCACTCCGGTCTTGTTCTGTCCCTTGCAGCCCGCGGAGCAACAATACTAATGGCAACACTTACGCGAGAGAAAACCTCCAGGGGGGCGCGCGCCAGATTATCCCTATCGCGCATGGACCGGGATCATCTGTATGCTTTGCTTACAATCCTGCCCTCGGTGATCCTGCTCGGCATCTTTGTATACGGCTTCATCGGCGAGACAGTATACTGGTCGCTGACGAGCTGGCGCGGCGTCGAACTTAATCCCACCAAAGCCTATATTGGTATTCAAAACTATAAAGATTTATTCACCGCCTTCGGCTCCATCGAACCGAAATTCCGGTTGGGCATTGTCAATACATTTTTCTTCACCGCTTTCTTCCTGGCGGGCTGCCTGACGCTCGGCTTCCTGCTAGCGGTGCTGCTCGATCAGAACATCAAGGGCGAAGGCGTGTTCCGCACCATCTTCCTGTTCCCGATGGCGCTCTCTTTCGCCGTGACGGGCACGATATGGCGCTGGCTGTTCAACCCCAACGGCGGCATCAATGCCCTACCTACTGTTGTCGGTGCTGACCCATTTACCTTCAAATGGCTGAACAACCGCAACGCATTTACCTTCAACTGGCATGAAGTGCCCTGGCTGATTACCGCGCTCATTGCCCTGGGATTGCTGGTGTACTTCGTCATGCAGATCTCGCGTCGTAACTACCTCAAGGCGATCTTTTTCGGCGTACCAATGGCGCTTATCTTCGCCTGGATTGCTGCCGACTTCGCCACGTGGGACCCCGCGCGCAAAGACGAGTTGATGCACGGGCTGTTCCAATGGTCAACCATGCTCGAAGTCATCGCGGCGATCGTCGTGATCCTGTTCTGTTTGGGTACAATACAGGCGTTATGGCATGGCAGTCGGCGCTCAGCCATCTGGATGGGCATCCCGACCGTGCTGCTCATCCTCTGGTACTTCACTGGCGGTCCCGACCGCCTGCCGCAGCTTGACATTCCCGCCGCCGAATCACCATACGGCTTCAACATGGCGCTCATCGCCCTGATTGTCGCGGCAGTATGGCAGCTTTCGGGCTACACAATGGCGATGTATCTCGCCGGAATTCGCGGTGTCTCCGACGAACTGCGCGAAGCCGCCCGCGTCGATGGCTGCAACGAGATCCAGGTCTACACCAAGATTGTGCTGCCGCTGCTGCGCCCGATTACACTCAGCGCAGCGATTGTGCTGGGTCACATCTCGCTGAAGATCTTCGACCTGATTTTTGCGATGGTCGGGCCAGACTTCCTGCCGACGACCGTACCCGGCGTGCAGGTCTATTCGATGTTCCGCAGCAACGAATTCGCCAAAGGCAGCGCGATCGCTATCGTGCTGTTGGTGATGGTCGCCATCATCATCATCCCCTATCTGGCAACGCAGCTGCGCGGCGAGCACGAGGTCTAAGGAGAGATACGCATGGTTCCTTACATTTTCTCCTGGATCGTGTTCGGCCTGCTGCTCGGCAGCCTGGGGTCGTACCTGTTGTACCGGTACTTCGACCGCGAGGAAGAACAACAGCACGCCGCGCTGATCGGAGGGCTGGTCGGTGCGGTGGGTAACCTCATCGCGCTGATTCCGCTGTGGATCTATCTCTATTCGCACAATACCACCGCCCCGTCCCAACTTGCTGCCGCTGGCGCGATGGCCGAGGGCGGGTCCGGCGCGATCCCTGCGACCAGCGACGCAGTCCGGTGGCGTCCAGAAGCCAAACGCAAAAGAATCACAAGTGATCGGCAGGTCAGGGCAAAACGGACTGCCAGGACTGGCGGACGGTTGCTGCTCTACATCCTGCTGATCGTCCTGGCGATGATATACCTGATGCCGATGTACACCGTCATCACCACCAGCCTGAAGACGCCGGACGAAGCCGGACAGCTTAACAGCGTGTGGAATCTGCCGACGAAAATCAACTGGAACAGCTACCAGCAGGCATGGGATCTGCTGGGACCGAAGCTGCGCAACAGCGTGATTCTGACCATCACGGCCACGATTCTGTCAGCAATTATGGGATCCATCAACGGGTACGTGCTGGCGAAATGGAGGTTTCCGGGGGCGAACATCGTCTTCCCGCTGATGTTGTTCGGCATGTTCATTCCTTACCAGAGCGTGCTGATCCCGGTGTTCCAGTTCATGAGCGACGTCAATCTGGGCGGCACGGTCGCCGCGCTGATCATCACGCACGTGGTGTACGGTCTGCCGATCACCACGCTGATCTTCCGCAACTACTACGTCGAAGTGCCAACCGATATGATCGAGGCGGGCAAGATCGACGGCGCGGGGTTCTTCGGCGTATATCGCTGGATCGTGTTCCCGCTGTCGCTGCCGGGCTTCGTAGTGGTCATCATCTGGCAGTTCACGCAGATCTGGAACGAGTTTCTGTTCGCCGTCACGCTCACCAGCGGCACAAAGGCGGAACCGATCACGGTTGCACTGGCGCAGTTGGCGGGCGGCGAGGCCGTTAAGTGGAATCTGCCGATGGCGGGCGCGGTCATGGCCGCGCTGCCGACGCTGTTGGTATTCATCTTCCTGGGCCGCTACTTCATCCGTGGGCTGCTGGCCGGGTCGGTCAAGGGGTAACGCGTTGAAGATGCTCTGCCCTCACGGGCTGCGAAGTGATGAGCAAGACTGAGGTTTTTTCTCGCTCGAATGAGTAGAACAAAAAACAGGCGCTGCGAACGGTATGCAGAGCCTGTTTTTATTCGGCGGATCGGGGAATGCTAATCCTGAGCCGGAGTCTTCTTAGCTGAAGATTTGGCGGTCGTTTTCGACGCGGTTTTCGTCTTCGACGTTGATTTCGTCGCAGTCTTTGACGTCGATTTTGAGGTGCTCTTGCTCGTTGACTTCGCGCCAGATTTCGTGCCGGACTTGGGCGCGGTCTTCGGCGTCTTCTCAGCCATCTTCGCACCCTTCTTGGCGGCAGGCTTCTTGGTCTGCTTCTCGCTCAGCAGGGCCAGGGCCTGTTCCAGCGTCACATCCTGCGCCGTGAGCGACTTCGGCAGCGACGCGTTCACCTTGCCGTGCTTCACATACGGGCCGTAGCGCCCCTCGTAGAGCCCCACGACGCCGCCTTCGGGGTGCTCGCCCAGCTCGCGGATCATCTCCGTCTTGCGGCGGCCCTTCTCTTGAGCCAACAACTCAAGCGCCCGCGCAAAATTGATCTTCAGCACGTCGTCGGTCTTCGCCAGAGAGCGATATTCCCCATCGTGGCGCACGAACGGCCCGAAGCGCCCAATCCCGGCTTCAACCGCCTTGCCATCGTCGGGATGCGGGCCGAGATTGCGCGGCAGTTCCAACAGGGCAACCGCCTGATCCAGCGTGATCGTTTCCGGCTTGAGCGTCTTCGGCAGCGAAACACGGGGCGGCTTGACCTTTTTGCCACTGGCTCCGCTTTCGCCATTTTCGCCTAACTGCGCATAAGGACCATAGGGGCCGATCAGGATAAACACCGGCTCGCCTGTCTTGGGATGGTGGCCCAGCGGTTGGGGCCCTTCCTCTTTCTGGCGCAGCAGGTGCTGAATCTCTTCATCCACGAGATCGCCGGGGGGCATCGCCTCGGGCAGCGAGACACGCACCAGATCGCCGCCGTTCTCGTATTCGAGGTAAGGGCCGTAGGGACCGATACGCACACGAGCACTCAGCGGCAGGACCTCAAGCGCGTGGATCTCACGCGGGTCGATCTCCTGTTCCTTCGACTTGACCTGCTGATCGAGACCGGTTTCGCCCAGGTAAAATGATTTCAGGTAGGGCACGCCTTCGATGCCGCCGCTGGCAATATCGTCGAGCACCTGCTCAACGCGTGCCGTAAACTGCGTATCGACCAGTTCGGGGAAATGCTCCTCCATGAGCCGGTTGACCGCAAATGCGGTGAAGGTCGGCACGAGCTGGTTACCCTGCTTCACAACGTAGCCGCGATCCTGAATGGTACTGATGATGGTCGCGTAGGTGCTGGGACGGCCAATGCCGTTGCTTTCCAGCTCTTTGACCAGCGTCGCGTCGGTGTAGCGCGCGGGCGGCTTCGTATCGTGGCGGGTGGGATCCAGCGCACGGCAGTCTACCGGCTCGCCCTGCTTGAGCGGCGGCAGAATCGTCTCCTGGTCATCCAGGGCCGCACTCGGATCGTCCGCGCCCTCGACGTACGCCCGGAAGAATCCAGGGAACACGACGCGCTTGCCCGATGCGCGGAATTCCGCATCCGCAACTTCAGTCGTGACCGTGCTCAGCTTCAGCCTGGCGTTCGCCATCTGGGTGGCAATGGCGCGCTTCCAGATCAGGTCGTACAGGCGGAACTCCTGCCCGCTCAGGTGAAGTTCTTCCGCCGTGGGCATCTTCTGCCCGGCGGGACGGATCGCCTCGTGAGCTTCCTGCGCGCCCTTCGACTTCGTGCGAAACTGGCGCGGCGTCGGGCTGAGATAATCCGTACCGTACTTCGTTGATACGCATTGGCGAATCGTCGCCAGCGCCTGTTTGGACAGGTGCACGGAGTCGGTACGCATGTAGGTGATATACCCGCGCTCGTACAGGCGCTGGGCGACCTGCATCGTCTCACGCGCGGACAGGCCAAGCTTGCGGTTGGCTTCCATTTGCAGCGTGGAGGTCGTGAACGGCGGCGAGGGCGTGCGCTCCTGCTCGCGCTCGTTGACATCTTTCACGGACCACTGGCTCTTCAACAGCCGGTCGCGCAGATCTTCGGCCTGCTTCTGATCGAGCAGAACAACTTTCTTACCCTTCGGGATCTTGCCCGTCGATTCGTCGAAGTCCGTACCCGTCGCCAGACGCACGCCGCCCAGGGTGACCAACTGGGCCGCGAACTGCTCCGCGTGCGCTTCGATCGTGGCTTTGAGGTCCCAGTAGGAGCCGGAACGGAAATTGCGCCGGTCCTGCTCGCGCTGGACCAGCAGGCGCACGGCTGCCGACTGCACGCGCCCGGCAGAAAGGCCCGGCGCGACCTTCTTCCACAGCAGCGGAGAGACGGTATAGCCCACCAGCCGGTCAAGGATGCGGCGCGTCTCCTGCGCTTCGACCAGATCCTCATCGATGGTGCGGCATTTCTTCAGCGCATCCTGGATTGCTTCGCGCGTGATCTCGTGGAAGACCATGCGCTTGATCGGGATATGCGGCTTGAGCACCTGCGTGAGATGCCACGCGATGCTTTCGCCCTCGCGGTCTTCGTCCGTCGCCAGAATGAGTTCGTCAGCGGATTGGAGCGCGATGCTCAGTTCCTTGACGACTTTCTTCTTGTCTCTTGAAATCACGTAGAGCGGCTCGAAACCCTGCTCGACATTCACACCCAGACGCGCCCATTCTTCGCCTTTCAGCTTGGGCGGGATCTCAGCGGCGGAGGCTGGCAGGTCACGGATGTGCCCCATGCTCGCCTCAACCTGATAGTCCTTGGGCAGAAAATCGCGGATCGTCCGCGCTTTGGTTGGTGATTCAACAATGACCAGCTTGCTCACGCGACACCTATGATGACTACCTGATCACAACAATCGTCCGGTGATACGGAACCAACGTGCAGTAAAGTTTTATGACAAACCGTGTGATTGAAAAAACTTTTGGTAGGAGTCTTGCGGAAGCCTACCACTGTATTGGTAGGCTGGCAAGTGCCATTTACCAGGGGCCCGCTGCCCGGCACTGCCGGAAACACGTCTTTACTATGGCCGAAAACGAGCGAAAAGTCTACTAAACCTCTGTTAGAACGCTGCCAACCGTCAGGCTTCCGGCGCGGCGACCGGCGGCAGTTCGAGCATGCCGTCCACATCTTCAACGACCACATCACCCGGCGTCAGGTGAAACACCAGCGACGCGTCGTAGGGCACGACGATCGAAAAATCGGCGCGCGAAAGCTGGCCCATGATCGGCTTGCGGCGCGCGACGATGTACACTCCGGCGTCGTCCTGCTCACCCACCAGCTCGAGTCCAAAGGCGGCTTGCATCGCAGCCTGTACGATTACTTTGGGCGCAGCATGGCGCTGTACGCTGACGCGACAGCCGCTGCCGCGCACATAGACAGTCACCGGCAGCGTCACGCGAAACACCTGCGTTTCGGTGCGCTGCGAGACGCGCGGTACCGCCTCGCTCACGGCAGTCACCGCCGACGGCCCACCAAACCGGACCGCCCAGCCCATCAACGTACGCATCATCTTCAACTTGCCCATGTCTGCTCCGCCAGCCACTCCTCGACCACGTCCGCGACCGCCTCCGCCTGCTCCAGCGGCAGCATATGCCCTGCCCCATCGATCTGCACGAGCGTGCTGTTGGGAATGCGCCCGGCAAGCGTGGCGCTGAACTTGGGCGGGACCATTCGATCCTCGCTTCCCACTAATATTAAGGTGGGTGCGGCGATCCTGCCAAGCTGTTCGCGCACGTCGAAGCGCTGGCAGGCGAGATAATCAGCGCGCAGGACATCGGGCCGCACAGCCTGCAGATTATCGAGATTACGCTGCTTCCAGGCGGGCAAAGCCCCTGCGCTCCACGAGCCGTCTACGATCCAGGGCAACGTAGCATCCCGGTCCGAAACGACACGCTCAGGCAGATCGGGCGCAACAGGCAGCTTGCTCCCGGTCCCAATCAGCACCAGCCCCGCGACGTGCTCCGGCCAGTTGAGCGCGATCTGCTGCGCGATCCCGCCGCCCATACTGTGCCCGGCGACGATCGCGCGCGCTATACCCAACGCGTCGAACAGCCCGCTTACAGCCTCAGCATAGGCCTGCGTATCCTCGCAGCCCGATCCGCTCGATTTGCCGTGTCCGGGCAGATCCACCGCCACGATACGCGCTCCTGGCAGCCGCCGCAGCGACGCGGGCCAATCGAGGTGCGACCCGCCTGCCCCGTGGACCAGCACCAGCGGCGGGTAGGCGCTGCCATCGAGCTTACGCTCGGCAACGTAAAGCGTTTCCGTCCCAACAGACACGTGCGGCATACCGGCTCCTTGACACAGCGATCGCGCACCTTCAAGTCTAGCCCAGAGCCGCGCACCGATCCAACTGCGGGCAATTTGGCTTGACGCTCCCGCGTGGGGCGGCTATACTCGCTTCTGGACTGTGATGCTGGCTTTCTGCGAGGAAAAACTTATGGCAGATGACGCAACCTCTACCTCCATCAGCCCGGAGCTGCTCGACATTCTGCGCTGCCCGGTCGCCGTGCATTACACCGATCACGGAGACGATCCGGGCCGTCTGGAGCTGGCGCACGGCTGCTGGCTGGTTTCCAAAGATTCCGGCTACAAGTACCCGATCCGGGACGGCATCCCGGTGATGCTGGTGGAAGTGGGCGAGAAGTACAAAGACGTCGCAGTTGACGACCTGCCCGTTCCGCCGCCCAGCGAAGACTGATCGCGTGCATTGAAAGCTGAGCGCCCGGCCCTTATGCCGGGCGTTTTCGTTCACGCTGCCGCCTGAAATTGTGTAGCCCCATAGTCAGCTAGTCCCGCGTAACAGCTTCTGCTATACTGGCGTGCAGATTACCTCCTATATTATGACGCGTGTTCCGGGTGAAAATAACGATGGGCCAATCACCAGATCTCCCGCAAAATTCTGCTTCGAACCACGCCGACCTTACCGTACAACCGCCCGATCCGCTTTTTGGGCGCGACGCGGAACTGAATACCCTCCGCTTCGCGCTGGAGGACCAATCGGCGGTGCTGCTTTATGGCCCAGCGGGCATCGGTAAAACAGCCCTCGCGGCGCGTGTCGCGGAAGAATACGGCGAGCAGCACGAACTGCTCTGGTTCACGCTGCACGGCGATCCGCTGCATGCGCTGCTGAACCAGATCGCGCGCGCCTACGACGCGGATGTGGTCAGCCCGGAAGACGATCTCAGCGAACAAATCGGGCGCATTCGCGCGCTGCTTCAGGAAAACCAGCCGCTCATCGTGCTGGACGGGCAGATCGACGTGCGGGTGGCACGCCAGTTCGTACGGGACTGCGCGACGAATGTTCCGGTCATCGTGACGCATCCGCGGGCCATCGAAGGGCCGTGGACGCAGCACGAAATCGCCCGGTTGGATGGTGACGCCTCGAACGCCATGCTGCTGCATCTGGCCGGACCGGACCTGGAAGCCGACCTGATGGACCTGATGACGCTGGGCGAGCAGCTTGGCGGCAATCCGCTGGCGATCTCCATCGCAGGCCACCACCTTTCCGCAGGCATCATGTCCCCCAGCATCCTGCTCACGCAGATGTCGGGCATTCCTACCGCCCGTCTCAACCCGCCCGCCGCCGTCCTGGCCGCTGCCTATCGTGCGCTGCCCGCGCCCCTGCGCGGCATGCTGCTGTTGGCAGGCACGACCTTTACCGGGGGCGTAAGCGAAGAACTACTCGCGGATGTGAGCGGTGCGCCTGCCGCCGCCGTGCGCGCCGGAATGCGCCAGCTTGTAACACGCGGCCTCGCCACGGAACGAACAGCTTACAACCAGCCCTACTTCTCCGTGCACGACGTGGTGCAGGCTTTCGTCTACGCCCTGCTGACCGGCAAGCAGCAGATCGACACGCTGCGCCAGCGTCACCTGAACGGCCTGCTAAGCTACGTCCAGCGTCACAGCCGTGACGATACGCCCGAGGATTACGACCGGCTGACTGCCGAGATCGACACCATCATGGCGGCGGGTCTGTACATGGCACGCACGCGGCGGGACGAGGATCTGCAAACGCTGATCGAACTGCTCGATCCCGACGAGCCGGAGAGCTTCGTCAACACCTGCAATTACCAGTCGGAATTCGACTGGCTGCTGTACATGATGGTCTATCCCGACAGCGCCGAAGACGAGCCGGTCGAGGCCGCGCCTGCGCCACAAGCCGTTGTGACCGCCGAAACTGCCGAACCAGAAGCGGAACCGGAGCCAGAAACCGAGCCGGAAGCCGAAATAGAATCAGAGATGGAATCGATCCCCGCGCCGGTTGCGGAAGTCGAAGCCGCACCGGAACCGGTCGAGGAGCTTGAACCCGCCGCCGAAGAAATGCCGCTCGACTTCCTTAATATGGACGAAGCGCCGGAAGAAACCCAGACGGCGGATGATTGGTTCACCCTGGAAGCCAGCGACTCGCTCGTGGAGCCGGAAGTGATGGACGCGGCGTGGCTGTTCGCGGATGAGGATGCCGAGGAAACCGCAGCCGGTACGGACGAGGCTTCGGGCGACGCGGAACTCATTGCACCACCGGCCAGCGCAGCAGAGCAGGACGCACCTGCCGAAGCCAGCGAATTCTTGACAGAACTGGCAGAAGAAAGCGAGCCCGATGAGGCCGAGGCGAATGACGCAGAGGACGAGGACGTACTCGAACCGCTGGACATCATGAGTCTGGCGGAGCCGCTCAGCGATGTCGAACAGGTAGAAGCCGAAGCCGACCTCCCTTCAGAACCCGAACCGCAGCCCGAACCTGAACCGGCGGCTGCGCCAGAAGTGGTGAAAAAAGCGCCCACCGATGAGCCGACGCTCTCCGCCATTGCGCCCGCCGTGGACGCGGATCGCCTGCTGGAACAAGCCCAACAGGCGCGCGAAGCAGGCCAAATCGTGGAAGCGACCACGCATTACGAGCAGGCGCTGGAAGCCTATACTGCCGCCGAGGATGCGCGCGGCAGGCTCACGACGCTGGAAGCATTGGCGGAACTCAGCTTAAAGCAGCGCAGCTACGAGGACGCATTGAGCTACCTTGAACAAGGGCTGCAACTGACCGAGGACATCAACGTTCCGCAGGTCGAGGGCAAACTGCTGATGCTGCTGGGCGATCTCGAAGCAGCGCTGGGCAAACATGAAGGTGCGGAAGACGCATACCGCGAGGCGCTCAATTTGCTGCGCCCCTTCGAGGAATGGCCCGCGATCGGCAGGATTCTCGATAAGCTTGGCGCGCAGTACCTCGCGCAGCAGCGGTATAACGACGCGGCAGCGGTATTGGAGCAGGCCGTCTCTATCTTCGAGCGCACCAACGAACCCGAAATGCTCGGGTTAGCGCTGGACAAGCTGGGAGAGGCACAAACGGCGCTGCTGAACTGGAATGGCGCCAAAGGCGCTTACCGGCGCGCAATCAAGCTGGCACGCGACGCGGGAGACAGCGACTGGACCTATGATCTACTGATGGATCTGGGCGGCGTTACGGAAACCAGCGGCGATCAGCCGGGCGCGCTCCGGCTTTACCAGCAGGCGCTGCGGGCCGCGCTGGATCTGGGCGACGAGGCGGAGATCGGGCACGTGCTGCTTACCCTGGCACGGCTGCTCGTAGATGACACGATGCAGATCAACCGTGCGGTGCAGCTGCTGCAAGGGGCCGTGGAACGCCTGCCCGATAACACCGACGCACGGCGGCTGTTGAGCCGCGCCAAAGCCCGCCAGGAGCGGTTGACCAGCGCAGGTGTCACCCTCGCCGCGCCAGAGCCTTCGCTGGACGCCTTTGCGCTGCCCATCACGGACATCCAGCCTCAGAACTTGCCCTGACGAACGGACACATCAAGGGGAGCCAATGGCTCCCCTCTTTTTTCGCTCAATGTCGGTTACTTGCTCAGTATAGCGCCAGGGACGGATCAATGTCCCGCGCCCACTGGTTGATGCCCCCTACCATGTTCGTGACATTCGAATACCCCGCCTTGCGCAGATGCTCGACCACCTGGCCGCTGCGCACGCCAGACCGGCAGATCACGACTACAGGCTTATCGAGCGGGATCTCGCCCAGACGCTGATCCATTTCGCTCATCGGGATCGCCAGCGCATTATCCAGGTGGCTGATCAGCAGCTCGTACGGCTCGCGGACGTCCACCAGCACTAGCGGATCGCCTGCATCCAGGTGCGCTTTCACTTCCTGCACGGTCATTTCGGGCTTCATATCGGTCATGGAATCTGCCTGTGAAACATGCCCCGGCACGCCACAAAAGGCATCGTAGTCGATGAGCGCCGTAATCGTCGGGGGATCCCCGCACACCGGGCACTCGGGCCGTTTGCGCAGCCGTACTGTCTCGAATGTCATATCCAGTGCGTCATACAGCAGCAGGCGTCCCACCAGCGGTTGTCCGACGCCCAGAAGCACCTTGATCGCTTCGGTGGCCTGGATGGTACCAATCGTGCCGGGCAGCACGCCCAACACCCCGGCCTCGGCACAGCTTGGCACGAGATGCGGCGGCGGCGGATCGGGCAGCAAGCAGCGGTAGCAGGGACCGCCCTCCACACCGAACACGCTTACCTGGCCCTCGAAACGAAAAATGCTGCCGTAGACGAGCGGCTTGCCAAGCAGCACCGCCGCGTCGTTCAACAGATACCGGGCGGGGAAATTATCCGTGCCATCCACGATCAGATCGTATCCGGCCAGGATATCGAGCGCGTTCTCGCTCGACAGCAGCGCCTGATGCGTTTCGACCGTGACGTAGGGGTTGAGATCGCGCAAACGGGCCGCTGCCGACTCGACCTTCGGTACGCCGAGCGTACTCTGGCCGTGCACGATCTGGCGCTGGAGGTTGCTGGCATCTACGACGTCAAAATCGACCAGCCCAATCCGCCCGACGCCTGCCGCCGCCAGATACATCGAGACCGGGCTGCCCAGGCCGCCCGTTCCCACAACCAGCACGCTGGACGTCTTCAGCTTACGCTGCCCCTCTACGCCCACCTGCGGCAAACTGAGATGGCGCGCATAACGGGCCAGTTCTGCCTGTGACAGAGCCTCCCCGTCACCATTCAACGCAGTCATAACCTGTCCTTCACTTCCTACTGCGGCGTTCCGGTTCATCGAGGAAGCTCCCGCCGCTTTCAAAAACCGCTTTCTAGAGATTAACACAACCGCGCCCCAGGAACAGATGTTCCCAGGGCGCGGATTGTAGCACGCGAAAACCAGTTGGGGCAGTTAATTACCGAACTTGCCCGACCCCGCGCCGAAGATCCGGCCACTGAGCTTGAACCCACTCTCTTCCAGGCGCTCGGTGAACTTGGGCCGGAAGCCGCTGGGCATCAGTTGGCCGCCGCCCGCGTGGCTGGGGCCTGATCCGCGCGAATCGGGCGTCTGGTACACGAAGATATCCTGCAGCGTCACCTGATCGCCTTCCATGCCCTGCAGTTCCGTGATCTGGATGATCTTACGGCTGCCATCCTTCAGGCGGCTTTGCTGCACGATGAGCTGTACTGCGCTGGCGATCTGGCGGCGAATGACGTTCAGCGGCAGATCCATCCCGGCCATCAGCGCCAGCGTCTCAAGGCGACCAATGGCGTCGCGCGGGCTGTTGGCGTGAACCGTGGTCAGCGACCCGTCGTGACCGGTATTCATCGCCTGCAGCATGTCCAACGCCTCACCGGAACGGCACTCTCCCACCACGACGCGATCGGGGCGCATACGCAGGCTGCCCTTCACCAGATCGCGGATGATGAGACGCCCTTCCTCGCCATCGCCCTTCGGAATGGGCGGGCAGGTTTCCAGACGCACGACATGGCGCTGCGTTAGCTGAAGTTCCGCCGAGTCCTCGATCGTGATGATGCGCTCATCATCGGGAATAAACGCCGAGAGGACATTCAGAAGTGTCGTCTTGCCCGATCCCGTACCGCCCGACACAACGATGTTGAGCCGCGCCACCACACACGCGCGCAGGAATTCCGCTACTTCTTCCGACATGGAACCGAAGCGGATCAGGTCGTCCACGGTGAGCGGCTTGGAGGGGAACTTACGAATGGTGAGCGTCGTACCTTCCAGCGCGGACGGCGGCATAATCAGGTGCACGCGCGACCCATCGGGCAGGCGGGCGTCAACCATCGGGTTGCTGCGGCTGAAGTCACGCTGAAGGGGCCGCACGATGCGTTGGGCAGTCCACTGAACGTGATCTTCGTCGTCGAACGTAATCTCCGTCTCGGAAATTTTACCTTTGCGCTCGGCAAAGATGGTCTCAGGACCATTCACCATAATTTCCGAGTAGCTGACATCCTGCACCAACGGATCGATCGCCCCGAAGCCGAGCAAATCGACAATCAGGGCCTCTTCAAGCTGCGCCAGCTCTTCCGGCCCGAGCTTGATATTGGCCCGCTCAAGCACCATGCGCAGCCGGTCGCGCACGATCTGTTGGTGCTCAGGATTGGTGCTCGACATCTCGTCAAATTCATCCACCGTCGCCAGCAGCTTCCCACGGAGCTGTTTCCGCAGCATCGCAATACGCGGCGGTGTGCGGCGCTTGTCGGGTTCGATCTGCTGTTCCGGCGCAAACAATGTTGGAGAAGTGGGCCGAACCGGTTCCGGTGGCGTACCCATTGTCGGCAGCGACGTCGTGCTGGTGGGCTTTTGCTCTTCGGCCCCAACTCGATTAAGACGAGAAAGTCGTGATGACATACTGGCTTACCCCTCACCGCTCTGCGATGTGCTTACGAAAGTAATCCTTAAGACAGTGTAAGCCAGTTTATCGATATTTACACGTCATTCATGCATTTTTCATGAGAGCGTTGATTTAAGGGTCATCCGGGGGGAGCGCCAAACGCCGCCAACCAGCGGCTCACCAGCTTACGGCGCTTATCGTTGGCAGGGATCAAAGTCTGCGCGTACTCGGTATCGCTGCGCGCCTCTTCAGTCTGCCCGGCACGGTGCAGCGCCGCCGCACGATAGAGGTAAATTTCGGGACGGTCCGGCGCCAGGCGCTGCGCACGGGAAAACGCGTCCACGGCGGCACCCCACTGCTCCGCCGCGAATGCCCGCATACCGCGCCCGTAGTACGCGAGCCACTGCGTCGGGTCGAGCACCAGTCCGTACGCAAAATCATCGTCGGCGTCTTCGGCCCGGTTTTCGCCAAGCAGCGCCAGCCCGCGCGCCACGTATAATTCAGCGTTTTTGGGCTCGTTCTGGATGGCGGCGTCCAGATCCGCCACCGCAAGGTCGTATTTACCTTTTTGATAGTAATACAGGGCACGTTCATAGTAACGCTCGGCTACGCTGAGTCGGCGCCCAATCCGTCCGAACCGTTCATACCACGCGGGCTGGCCCATAACGAGTCCCTTTCACACCACCATAACTTCTACCTACCAGTATACCCTTCATAGAATCAGCGCCAGAGCGCGAAATGCGTTTGGCAGGTATCATACTTCTTGTATACTTCTTCATATTGGATTTATTTTACACACCAAGGACAACACGGTGCTCACGTGTGAAAAATGTGGTTTTGAGAACCCGGATGGCGTTCTGTTTTGCGCCAAGTGCGGCGCAGAACTTGAAGAAGAAAGCGACACCGATAGCGAAACTTTCCGCATCGAAATGGCCCAGGAAATTCAGCACCAACCGCGCTGGGGTACGGCACGCCTCGGAGAACACCGCCGGTTGTTTTTACATATTCGCGGATTCAGCCAACCACTTATTATTGATTTGCGCGAGCGGCTCGTGGTGGGACGCTTCGACCCCGATCACGGTGAGCAGCCGGACATTTTGCTGGATGAATACCACGCTCAGGAAGAGGGCGTCTCGCGCCGCCATGCGGCGTTTCTAGTTGAAGACAACGCGTTAAAATTAACTGACCTGGGCAGCGCCAATGCCACCTACTTGAACGGCATCGAATTGACGCCGTATCAAAAGCGGATCATGCGCGATGGTGACGAGGTACGTCTGGGGAACCTGGTCATGCAGGTTCGATTTGCCTGACCCACGTGGGGTCCTAGCACCGGCGGACAGTCCGCCACGATATTGGGAACTATGGCTAACCGCTCAACACAAAGCACACACAATCAAACCACCGAGAGCTTCTCCAACCCGCCTGAAAGGGAGAGCATGGCCGAGCCTCAGATGCCAACGTGGTACAAAGACGCGGTCTTTTATGAACTCTATGTGCGAGCGTTCAAAGATGGGAACGGCGACGGGCACGGCGATCTCAAGGGTCTGCTGTCCAAGCTCGACTATCTTCAGGCGCTGGGCGTAGACTGCATCTGGCTGCTGCCCATCTATCCCTCGCCGCTGGTTGACGATGGCTACGACGTGGCGGATTACCGTGGCATCCACGAAGACTATGGCACGCTCGAAGACTTCAAGGCGGTCGTCGATGGCGCGCACGAGCGCGGCATGCACCTGATCGTGGACATCGTCTTGAACCACACGTCCGACCAGCATCCCTGGTTCAAGGCGTCGCGCACCTCAACCGATTCCCCTATGCGTAACTGGTACGTCTGGAGCCGGACGAATCAGCTTTACCAGAACGCGCGCATCATCTTCCTCGACACAGAGTCGTCTAACTGGACGCTGGACGAAACGACCGAGGAATATTACTGGCATCGCTTCTTCAGCGCGCAGCCGGACCTGAATTACGACAGCCCTGCCGTGCAGCAGGAGATGCTGGACATCATCGACTTCTGGATGGAACTGGGGATCGACGGGTTCCGCGTGGACGCCGTGCCGTACCTGTTTGAGCGTGAGGGCACAAACTGCGAAAACCTGCCGGAAACGCACCAGTATGTGAAGCGGATGCGCGCACATGTAGACTCCAAGTGGCCGGGTCGCCTGCTGCTGGCCGAGGCGAACCAGTGGCCGGAAGACGTGCGCGCTTACTTCGGCGATGACGACGAATTCCAGATGGCGTTTCACTTCCCGATTATGCCGCGCCTGTACATGGCACTGAAGCAAAAAGCGCGGACCAGTATCGTGGATATTTTGAACCGCACGCCGCCGATCCCGTCGCTCGCACAGTGGTGCATCTTCCTGCGCAACCACGACGAACTGACGCTCGAAATGGTGACGGAAGAAGAACGCCGCTTTATGTGGGATCAGTACGCGCCGGAACCGCGTATGCGCCTCAACCTGGGCATTCGCCGCCGCCTCGCTCCTCTGCTGGACAACGACCGCCGCCGGATCGAGCTGCTCAACGCGATGCTGTTCACACTGCCCGGCTCCCCCATCATCTACTATGGGGATGAGATCGGCATGGGTGACGACATCTGGCTCGATGACCGGGACGGCGTGCGCACGCCGATGCAGTGGGACGACTCGAAAAACGCAGGCTTCTCAGACGCAGAGCGGCTCTACGCTCCGGTCATCAACGACGAGACCTTCAGTTACCAGAAGGTCAACGTCAAGGCGGCGGAAGCGGACGAGACGTCCCTGTGGCACACTATGCGGCACATGCTGGACGTGCGCCGCCAGTTCCGCGCGTTTGGGCGGGGCACATTTACGTTTGCGTTGCCGGATACCGAAGAAGTGTTGGGCTACTGGCGCATATACCGCGCCGATGGCGAGGATCGCCCAGAGGAGCACGTCCTGGTGCTGGTCAATCTGGCAGACGCGCCGCAGGAATTTACGCTCAACCTGGGGAGCTATGTAGGCGTCACGCCCAGGGATCTGCTAACGGGCGAAACATGGACGCCCATCAGCAGCGATCCATACACGGTCAAACTGGCCCCTTACGGCTATCACTGGCTGGTGTTTTCGACGTCCGCCGAATAGGTTTCCTGAACTTCGGTCTTCACCAGCCGGGTATGCAGCGCGCCAGCAATAACCAGCGCTGCCGATTCGGCCCACTTCTGCGCGCGCTCGAAGAGTGACTGGTCCGCCTGATGCAGGCGCAGATACTCCAGACCGCGCGCAGAATCCACGGCAAGTTTATTCCCCCCGACCGCACGAGAACGCAGCAGGTTCGTGTTGGTTTCGTGCCCGGTTTGAGCCAGCAGCAGCGATTCATCGGACAGAGTCAGGTAGACGCCCCAAATATTGAGCAGGTACGTCACCTCGGTCGCCAGCCCGCCGCTTTCTTCACGCATCTCGCTGCGCTCGCGGACGGTATGGCGCAGCTCCACGTTGCGCACGTCCGCCGTCTTGAGAACACGCGCCTGACCGCCCAGAAAGGCCCCCAGAAGCCCCGTCGGCGGCATGAGCCGGATTGTGCCCTGTTCGAGGTTAATGACACACTGGTTAAACGAGGGCGCTTCGTGGCGCTTCTGCGAAGAGGTAGCATCCTTCGCAAGCCGGAGCGTTACGCCCGAGCGTTCGCGTCCAAGCCACATCGACGGGTACTGAATCGGCAGCGAAATAGGCTCCGCCAGTTCCATCACCTGTCGCGGATCGATCTCGTCGCGCCTATGCGGCGTCAGGGGCCCCGTTACGATTCCGCGCACATCCGGGTCGTTGAGCGGCGCAGTCACCTTCTTGGCTCCGAAGATCTTCAGCGGGCTGCCGATGTAATCCGCCAGCGCGCGCCCGGCCTGCTGCGCCGCCGCGCCATACATCCGGTTATCTCCGACCGGCCAGTGGACCAGTTCCACCCAACGCGGTTTATCCTGGGGTTGGTTCATGTAAAGGCCCAACAGCCACCGCCGAGATTTTTCGTCGTATCCGATCACGACCGACTGCACGTGCTCCACCGCGCATACCGTTCCCGGCAGGCGGCGCGCTTCGCCAAAGTCAGCGGAGTATTCCATCACCGCGCCCCCGTGCACGGCACGAAAGACGGCCTGAATGGTCACCAAATCGCTGGTTGGAACCAGTTCCCACATGGTATTACGGATACGAACTTCAAGTTCATCGGCAGGTATAACAGTCATCATGAGGGCCTTCCACCTAATGTTTTTATACGTTCTTAAGTTTAAAGGCTTTTAGGCGGGGCGTCTAGCAGGTCTCAGGTCCTTATATGCCCGCTCAGTTCGCTCTGCTCCAGGGGAACAAAAAAGGCAGCCCCGAAACCGGAGCCGCCTTTTGTTCAACAGGTGTTAAGCCTGGAGGCAAAACTACTTGACGTCGATGACCGCGCCAACAGCTTCCAGCTTCGACTTCGCGTCCGTGGCAACTTCCTTGCTCACGGCCTCGAGAACGTTGTTCGGCGCGCCTTCAACCAGGTCCTTGGCTTCCTTCAGGCCCAGGTTGGTCAGGCTGCGGACGACCTTGATGACTTCGATCTTCTTGGGGCCAACGTCCTTGAGCACGACGTTGAATTCGGTCTGCTCTTCGACTTCTTCCGCCGGAGCAGCAGCCGCCGCGCCGCCACCCATGGCCATCATGGGCATCGCGCCCATCGCCATCGGGGCCGCCGCCTCGACACCCCACGCATCTTCCAGCAACTTCTTCAGTTCAGCCGCTTCCACGACGGTCAGCGCGCTGAGTTCGTCAACCAGCTTCTGCAGGTCAGCCATTGTGAATTACTCCCTTATATGGTTATCAGTTGTAGACTGTTTAGCATCGAACGAGAACGAAAACCGCCGTTAGGCAGCTTCCTCTTTCTGGACGTAAGCGGCCAAGACATTGACCAGGCCATCGGACCCAGCCTTGACCACGGCGACCAACTGGCGAGCAGGTTCTTCCAACAGGCCAACCAGCTGCGACATCGGCATGCTGATCATGCCCAGCAACTGCGCACGCAACACATCGATAGACGGCAGGTTGGAAACCATCTCGAGCTGGCTCTCGTGGAAGATCGACTCCCCTACGACGCCACCCTTGACGATCAGCAGCTCCTGACCATTGCTGAAATCCAGAACGGTCTTGACCATGCCCGCCAAATCTTCATTAGCCGAGATGATCGCCGCCGGGCCTTTCAGCAAATCCTCCGGGACCGCCATACCAACTTCGCTCAGAGCGATCTTCAGCAGGGTATTTTTGGTCACGGTGAAGCTGGAGTTATTTTCGCGCAGCTTCGCGCGCAGTGCGTCGAGCTGTTTGACGGTCATGCCACGATATTCCGTGACGACCACACCCTTCGACTGCTGCAGCAGGCCGATATACTCCGCGACCAGCTCATCTTTACGCTGTTTTGTAATAGCCAAGCGCGTATTCCTCCTTTCCTCAAAGATGAACCGTCCGTCATCCTTGTGGACAACAAAAAACGGTCTCCGCAACCGGCGAAGACCGTGAATAAACATTCCCACGACGTGACAACGTCACATTTAGGGTCGTTGAAGGGTCTTCACCTCGGCAGGCGGCGGGAAACCCCGATTATGCTCTACGAGCACCTGCTGTCTGCGGCAAAGGGCCAGCATCGCTGGCTCTCTCAATTATGGGGCTGATGATACCAGCCGCCCTGTGCGCCGTCAAGTCCGACTTCGCCTGCGCCGAGCTATAAGCGCTGTTACTTTCGGCGGCGCAGCCATGCCAGCTTACGCCGGATGAAGGCCGTTCGCGCCTCGTGCCATGCCGTCTGCATCGTCTGCGGATCGGAGGGGCCGGGCTGGCGCGCAGGCGATCCGTAACGGTCCACGATGTAGGCGCGGGTGATGGCGTTGATCGGCTCCTCGCCTTCGGGCACCGCGCCAATCAGGTAACGCCGCCGTTCGTCGGGCGTCGCAGCCTGCGCGGGACGCAGCCCGAGCCAGCGCCCGTAAATCCCCAGGCGCGCATAGGCCTTCTGCACGGCGGTGAGGCCGCCTAACCCGCGATATTCGATATACCAGATGATGAACGCACCCAGCGCAATCCCGGCCAGAACTACCAGCATGAAAATGCCCAACGTCAGCAGAATCGTGCGGCCTATGCTGCTGCCGCCCGAATCCACGCGGGTCACGTTCTCCGGCGCGGCAGGCGTTGCGGTCGGTGTGGGCATCGGCGTAGACGTTGCGGGCATCACGGGCTGCTCGGCGGCACCGGTCGGCGTCGCGTTCGCGCCCCCGTCGGGCGTCGGCGGGACCGGCGTATCCGTGGGCTGCGGAGTCGGCGTGAAGGTCGGCAGCGGCGTGAACGTAGGCTGTGGCGTCTGCTGCTGTGAGGTCACCGGTGACTGATCGCCTTCACGATCGAGCGGGGCCTCGTCGGCGGTCGGTTCGAACTCGATCCAGCCGTAACCGGGGAAGTAGACTTCCACCCACGTATGCGCGTCGCGCTCTTTGACCAGAAAACCGCCCTGCTCTGGGTCCCACACGCCTTGTGCAAATCCGGCGGCCATACGCGCAGGGATGCCCTGCGCACGCAGCATCATCACCATCGAGGTCGCGTAGTAGTTGCAGTACCCTTCACGCAGATCGAACAGGAACCACTGCACCGGATCGACTCCGGCAGGCGGCTCGGGAATCTGCTCGTTGTACATGATATTCGCACGCAGCCAGCGCTCGATCGCTTTGGCTTTGTCGTAAGGCGTGACCGCGCCCGCGTCAGATACGATCTGCGCCGCAAGCTGCTGCACGCTCGGCGCGACGCTGCCCGCGCCCTGCAAATAGAGCCGCAGCACCCAATCTGGATAGGCCATATCGGCAGCGCGGAGCTGATCGGCGGTGGCCGTGCTGATCGAGGATGTCACGGTGTAATGCGTCCCGGTGCGCAGCGTTTCGCGCGCCCGCACGACGGACACGTCGGCGGGGCGGTTTTCGTTGACGCACAGGCGGCCCAGATCCTCCACGCAGTCCAGTTCGGCCTCGACCGGCAGGCCAAATTCCACCGGCTGCGGCGCGGCGTAGACAAGGCGGGTGGAGCGAATGAGCATCGTCACCGTCTGCTCGACGTCCTGGCGACTGCCGGGCGTGAACTCACCGATGTTCAGTTCCAGCCCATCCGATTCAGTATAGGCGCGCACGGTACGCGTATGCCGCCACTCCCACTGCGAGCCATCGAACCCGTAGCGGTCGAAAACGGTCGAGCGCCAGTAGTAACGCGGCCCTTCGGGAGCCTCGACCAGCATCACGGGCTGATCGCCCAGGCGGATCGCACCGCCGAGTTCCAACTGGTCGCCGCCGTAATAATCCGCCGTGGCGATCCCCTCGCCTTCCAGCGACGAAAACAGCCGGTTCCACAGATCGGCCAGATCCGCGAACGGCTCGCCGGAGAGAAACTCGTTCAACCGGTCGAGATTTTTGTCATCCTGGCCGACTGGCGCGAGCCACGCCAGCGACACGATCAGCGCAGCCAACACGCCGCCTGCCTGGAAAAACGTGCGGCGCACGCTGCCGGGAAAACTGACCCGGTGCATGTACCAGTCGAATTCGCGGGCGTCGATATGGGAGCGGATCAGCAGCAGCAGCGAGAGCACGAAAAACGCCGCGAGATAGATGCTCAGCGAGGCGTCGCCCTGGTAGTAAAACTGGTTGGTGATGAGCACCAACCCGGTGGGCACGATGACACGCCATACGCGGTCCACGCGGAAGATGTGCCATGCCGTGTTATGCCCGAGGAACCAGAACAGGACAGCCAGAAACAGCACAAATACCGTCTCGTCGTTAGCGGGCTGGCCGCCCGACACAGCCTGGCTCACCCACGCATTGATGCGCTCGGCCAGCGTCGCCACGCGGCTGCGCAGCGATCCGTCATCCACCAGGGCGATGGAGGCCAGTCCACTGACCACCAGCACGCTGTACGACATCGTGACCAGCAGCGCGATAAGCTCGGAGAAGTGGCTGCGCGCCAGCAGGAATCCAAACGCAACCGATACGATGCTGACCGTTACCAGCAGGCCGGTTCCGGCAGCCCAGTGGGCAGCATCCAGCGCCAGTGCCGTGACGATCATCAAACCCCACGCCATCAGCAGGCTGCTGATATCGCCGCGCGCAAACACGGCGCGGAAGTTATTACGCAGGCGTCGGCGCCACCGGCTTGGCACTTTGGCGGGAGGGCCAGAACGTGTGGAGCGTGCCCGCACCGGGCGCATGGATTGAGTCGTGGTCATAGGTCGCTAACTTTACACTCAGCGTCTTTGAATCCTATTACAATACCGCTATAAGCCGTTCCCATTGTACGGGTTTCCCCGTGGAGCGCCAAAGTTTCCGGTTGTATCCGTCTTTTTTCGCGCCTATAATTCCGCCTATGATAACCAAGTCCCGCGCCCTCCTCCCATTCGTTTACCTGACGCTTGTCATGCTCACCGCATGTGAGCCGCTCGCACCCAGCAGCACACCCCTCCCCCAATCCGCCACCGCTCCGGCCCCGGTTGTCGTGCACAATACGGGCAGCGGAGAAACCGAACTCATCAGCGCGCACGAGCAAGTCGTGACCCTGATCCCCACACGCACGCCCACACCGACCCTGCTGCCCAAGCCGACCACGGCTCCCCCGGCGTTAGGATGCGACGATTCGGACGGGCAGATCGTCTTGGGCTCGTTTTACAGCGCGATCGAGGGCGACAACATCGATTACCGGGTCTATCTGCCGCCGTGCTTCTACAACACGTCACAGCGCTACCCGTACGTCATTTTGCTGCACGGGACGGGATACGACGACGCGATGTGGGACGATCTGGGTGTGCAGGCAGTGATGGATAACGGCCTCGCCAAAGATACTCTGCCGCCGATGGTGCTGTTCATGCCGGACGGCGGCTACCTGTCGGAGATGAACGACCAACCGGCGGGCGAATCATATGCCGACGTGATCGTGGACGAGATGATCCCCGCCTTCGAAACCGAATACTGCCTCTGGGGTAGCCGTGAAGGCCGGGCAATTGGCGGGATCTCGCGCGGGGGATTTTGGGCGTTCAGCACCGCCTTGCAGCATCCGGAACTGTTCAGCGCCCTGGGCGGCCACAGCCCGTATTTTGCAGAAGACAACGCCCTACCCGACAGCAACCCGCTCGATCTGGCACAGGTAGCGAACTTCGCCAAAAACCCGATGCGCATCTACCTGGATAACGGTGCGGAGGATGTCGTTGGGCATAACACGCTGCTCATGTCCGGCATCCTGCGCGAACAGGGCGTCTCGCACGAGTACACGGTCAGCATGATCGGCGGGCACGATCCCGACTATTGGAGCGCACACCTGGTGAACTACCTTGCATTTTATGGGGAAGAATGGCCGCACAAGGCCAGCGAGCTGCCTTCGTGTTTCGAGCCAAGCCCCGGTAACGGATGAGCTCCACACCCCTTTCGACCGCGACGAAACGCGCTAAAACACCCTGCCGAACAACTCCAGGAACGCCATGAAGACAACGAACGCCCCGATCGAGGACAACACGATCACGACCAGACAGCCGATCCGGCCCGCACGGCTGGCAACTATGCCGCGCAGGATATAGCGCGCCAGCGTCGCCACGGCGACCGACGCGCCGCCCGCCAGCACCGCCGCCACATCATCGGCCTGCCCGGCGACCGGGAGAATATCGGGAATGGCATCGACAGGCGAGAGTACATACAGTACGGTGATCACGACGATGGCGAGGATGCTGCCGCCCAGCGCCCAATCGACGCCCTGGCGCAGCAGCGAGTTCTCCTGGCGGCGAGCCGGTACTGCCGCGCGCCGCGACTGGGCGGCCCGGCGGGGTCGCGCCGGGGGTAGCTGCGCTAGCGCATTGGCATCCTCTTCGTCTTCGTAGTATTCCTCGTCGTAATCCTCGTACTCATCATCATAGCTCATGGCTGTTTGCCCTCAAGCTGCTCCGGTTGCCGCACGTCACCGCCACAATCTGTTATAATGGCCCGCTTGGGTGGCTGGTTCACTATTGAGCCTAACCGAACCTGGCCGGATCTGGCAAGCAGGTTGCATCCCGCCCGGCCCCGGTGGTATTGTAGCGCCGCGCCGGAACACCTACAGGAGGAATGCGGCATTCCCGGCCTTTCGGCCCACCTGCCGCGACGATCATGGAACTGAAAGCGATCTGGCAGTTTCTCTTTCGGCGCTGGTGGCTGATCCTGCTGCCAGCGATCGCCGCATTCATACTGGCACTGTCGGGCCTGCGCGGCATGATCTCGCCTGCCGTGTCGTACACCGTACAGATCCGGCTGACCGCCGCCACGCCGCCGGAAGCAGAGGGCAGCACAACCGCGAGCGCGCCGTATGAGGACAGCGTATACGTGCCGTTCCTGGCCTCGGAATATCTGGTCGTGAACCTGCCCGCGTGGATCACCAGCGATACGTTCGCGGAAGAAGTCAGCACCGCGCTCCGGGCACAGGGCCACATCATCTCGGCGGACAATTTGCGCTCCGCCTTCGCTGCCGACAGCTACCGCAGCGTGCTGGTGCTGTATGTGACGTGGGACGACGAGAGTGACATCCGCCTGATTGCGGACAGCGCCGTCAAGGTGCTGCAAACCCGCAGCACGTCGTACCTGCCCCAGACACCCGCGTCGCTGGCGGTCGTGCCGTGGGATGACGTGAACGTCAACCAGATCGCGCCGCCGCTGATGACGCGTTTTGCGCCGCTGCTGCGCATCGCGGTTGGACTGGCGGCGGGCGTCGCGCTGGCGCTGCTGGCGGAATACCTGGACGGTTCGATTCACTCGCGCAGGGACGTTGAAGCACTGGGAATGGCGCTGTTAGGCGAGATCCCGCCGGAGCGTTAACGACCATCGATTCCGGTACGCGGGCCTGACAACCGTCCCGCCGGGGCGAATCCCCTGCTATAATAACGGCGTATGGCGCGGCTGCGGCTGTGTAACAAGGACCACTATCACATGAATCTAATGTATTACGTTCGTATTTTGATCCGGCGCGGCTGGATTCTCGCCCTGGCGGTCATCGTGACGGCAGCGGCGGCTTTCGGCTTCAGCAAGCTCCAGACCCCAACCTACCGCGCCACCCAGGTCGTGCTGTTCCAGCCCGCCCGCAGCGATTATGGCCTGACCGAAACGCTGCGCACGCTGCTCGCCAGCAACGTCGTGTGGATGAACAGCGATGAGCGCGCGCAGGACGTCATCAACCGCTTGCAGCTCGACATGATGCCCGGCGAGCTGCGCAGCCACGCGATCTTCGCGTCCGACCCCACCAAGCTCACCGTGCAGATCGACGTGACGATGGAAGACGGCCCGCTGGCCGCCCAGGTTGCCACCGAATATGGCACGCTGCTCGAAGAATATCGGACGGAAGAAAACCGTGACGCCCAGCGCGAAGACCGCATCGACGCCATGAAGATCGATACCGCGACCTACGGGCAGTATTCCCCCAAGACCAAAATCAACGTGATCGCCGGAGCGGTGCTGGGACTGCTGCTCGGCGGCGTGATCGTCTTCGTTCTGGAATATCTGGATTCGAACATCGTGCGCCGCCGGGAAGATGTCGAGCGCTTCCTCGACCTGCCCGTGCTGGCGGCTGTGCCTGCCGAAGATTCGCGCTCCTGAGGTAAGATCATGCCTGATGCCCAACTCGTTACGCTGACCGACCCGCGCACGCCTGCCGCCGAAGCCTACCGCGCGCTGCGCACTAACCTGATGTTTTTCAGCCTCGATAAGCCGCTGAGCCGCCTGCTGGTCACCTCGCCCGTGCCGGGGGAAGGTAAAAGCACCGTGCTCGCCAATCTCGCCGTGACGCTCGCCCAGGGTGGCAACCGCACCATCGTCGTGGATGCGGATCTGCGCAAGCCCTCGCAGCACGACATCTGGCACCTGGATAACCAGCGCGGCCTGACCACGATGCTGATCGAAGACGCCGAGATGGCGAACCCCGCGATCCAGGCGACCTCTGTGCCCAATTTGAGCGTGCTGACCAGCGGTCCGCTGCCGCCAAATCCGGCGGACGTGCTCGGTTCGCGCCGCATGGACGAGGTGATCGCGGCGCTGGCGGAACGCGCCGATTACGTGCTGTTCGACGCGCCGCCTGCCCTGGCCGTCACCGACGCCGCGCTGCTCAGCGCGAAGGTGGACGGTGTCATCCTGGTCCTACGCGCGGGCATGTCCCAGCGCGACCACGCCGCACGAGCCAAAGAACAGCTTGAGCGCGTCAAAGCGCCGCTGATCGGGACCGTGCTCACCAATGCCCGTTACGACGCGCCCGTCGGCAGCTACTATTCTCGTTAACCCGGAACCACAGGGAGAAAAACACCGTGAAGGGTCTGATCCTCAGCGGGGGCAAGGGCACGCGCCTCTACCCGCTTACCTACACACGCGCCAAGCAGTTGATCCCGGTCGCCAACAAGCCGGTGTTGTTCCGTGTGATCGAAGCCATCCGCGACGCGGGCATCACCGAGATCGGCATCATCATTGGTGATACCGGGCCGGAAATCCGCGAGGCGGTGGGCGACGGGTCGCAGTTCGGCGTGGAAATCACCTATATCCCGCAAGACGCCCCGCTGGGTCTCGCCCACGCGGTGAAGATCGCGCACGACTTCATTGGCGACGATCGCTTCGTGATGTTCCTGGGCGACAACGTGATTCAAGGCGGCATCAGCCCGCTGATCGCGGACTTCGCGCATCACGACGAATGGAACAGCCAGATCGTGCTGACCGCGGTCGAGTTCCCCGAGCAGTACGGCGTGGCGCAGCTCAACGCAGATGGCCGCATCGAGCGGTTGATCGAAAAACCCAAGCAGCCGCCCTCGAATCTGGCGCTGGTCGGGATCTACATGTTCGATCACCACATTTTTGAGGCGACGGAAGAAATCAAGCCGTCGTTCCGGGGCGAGCTGGAAATTACCGATGCGATCCAGTGGCTGATCGAAAACGGCTACAGCGTCTACCCGCACATCCATACCGGCTGGTGGATCGATACCGGACGGCCCGGCGACATGCTGACCGCCAACAGCCTCGTGCTCGAAGAACTCACGCCGGAAATCAAGGGCACGGTCGATGCCGAGTCCGAGGTCGATACGCGCGTGACGATTCAGGACGGCGCGGAAATCATCAACAGCGTCATTCGCGGCCCGGCGATCATCGGCCAGAACACGAAGATCGTCAACAGCTACGTTGGCCCGTTCACCAGCATCTATCACGATGTCGTGATCGAAAACAGCGAAATCGAACGCAGCATCGTCCTGGAACACAGCACCGTGTGCAACATCCCGACGCGCATTCAGGACAGCCTCATTGGCCGCCATGCGTCGGTCGGCATCAACACGCTGCGTCCCAAGGCGATCAAGATGCACCTGGGCGATCACAGCCGCCTGGAACTGCTCTAACAGGACTGCGCCATGCCCGACACATCACAGCCCAAAATCCGCCTGATCGTCTCCGATCTGGACGGCACACTACTCAACACGGCGCACCAGATCGGCCCGGCTACCGATGAAGCAGTACAGGAAGCCGTCCGCCAGGGCGTGCTGTTCACCGTCGCTACCGGGAAGACGTTCCCATCCACGCAAGGCGTCATCGACCGCTACGGGATCTCGATCCCGGTCATCACCAATAACGGCACAGTGCTCAACGACACGGACGGCAGCGTGATCTGGGATCATCCCATTCCGCTGGACATCGCGCTGGAATCGATCGAGCTGGCGCGGCATGAAGGCATTTTGCCGATCGTCTATGCCGGGCCGGAACTGATCGTCGCACCGCTCAACGGCAGCCGTGATGCAATCGACCGGAACATGAGCATTCTCATGGCCCACTACGAGCCCGCGCCACACATCGTGGACGACCTGACACAGGCGCTGCGGTCCGACTTCAAGCCGCACAAGATCATCTTCATGAACGCGGACGACCTCGACGGTGTGGCGGCGTTCCAGACCACGCTGGCGAACACGTTCGCCGGACGGGCCGACGTCATGCGTAGCGGGCTGGTGTCGCTGTTCGAGATTCTGCCACACAGCGTTTCGAAAGAAAACGCGCTGGCCGTGATGCTGGACCGGATGGGCATCGCGCCCGAACAGACGATGGCGATGGGCGACAATTCCAATGACCTGGGTATGATCCGCATGGCGGGCCTCGGCGTGGCGATGGGCCAATCGCCGGACATTGTGCGCCGCGATGCCGATTATGTGACCGGGACCAACGACGAAGACGGAGTTGGACACGCGATTCACGAACTGGTGCTCACACCGAGCATGGCAAACCGTCCGTAACGAAGCACACCAGGACTCTTAAGGAGCATTCAATGCAAAACATCATGGTTACCGGCGGCGCCGGTTTCATCGGCAGCGAGTTCGCGCGCAGCATGGTCGAGAAGTACCCGAACTACAAGATCGTCGTGTTCGACAAGCTAACCTATGCGGGCAACCTGGACAACCTGCTGCCGATCAGCGATAACCCGAACTATGCGTTCGTGCGCGGCGACATCACCGATCACGACGCAGTAGAACGCGCCCTGACCGAGCACCAGATCGACACGATCGTGAATTTCGCCGCCGAATCGCACGTGGACCGTTCGATCCTCAACCCGGACGCGTTCATCCAGACGGATGTCGTAGGCGTATACGTGCTGCTGGAAAGCGCGCGCAAATTGGGCGTCAACCGCTTCCACCACGTCAGCACGGACGAAGTATACGGCTCGATCCCCGATGGCTTTTTCCGCGAAGGCGATCCGCTGGAGCCGAACAGTCCCTACGCAGCCAGCAAGACCGGCGGCGAGATGATGGTCCGCGCCTATAACGTGACATACGGCATGCACACCAGCGTCACGCGCGCCAGCAACACCTTCGGCCCGTACCAGTACCCGGAAAAGATCGCGCCGTTCTTCATCACTGAGGCGCTGGACGACCGTCCGCTGCCGCTTTACGGTGACGGGATGCAGGTCCGCGACTGGCTGTATGTGGGCGACCACTGCGACGCGATCGATACCGTGCTGCACAAGGGCGCGCCCGGCTCGATTTACAACATCGCCGGGGAGCACGAGATGCACAACATCGATCTGACGCACTTCATTCTGCAGGCCCTGGACAAGCCCGAAACGCTGATCCGCCACGTCGCGGACCGTCCCGGCCACGACCGTCGTTATGCGCTGAACAACGACAAGATCCGCGAGGAACTGGGCTGGTCGCAGAAGCACACGTTCGAAGAGGCGATGGCGGCCACCGTCGAGTGGTACAAAAAGAACGAGTGGTGGTGGCGCAAAATCAAGACCGGCGAATACCTGGAATTCTACAAGGCGCAGTACGCGGAGCGCCTCGAAACGACTGAATAGCACGCCCACGCCCAACAACACAACAGCCGTCCTCACAAATGGGGACGGCTGTTTTTGATCACACCGGAGACGCCATACCTTATTCGTTGATCGACGTATCGCGCACGACGAGGTCATCGAACTGCACCACGGAGTTTGGGCCAATCGACAGCGAGAGCGTACCACCCAACTGCTCCACATCGCGAACGACCGCCAGCAGGCGCTGATCGGCAAAAAACGCGATCTTGTCGTCCAACGTAACGACTTCGAGCAGATGCCAGTTGCCAAAGGTCGCATCGAGTGGCTTTTCGTACAACATCGCCTGTTTATTGGCGGTATCGGCGCGCACCTGAACGCGCAACGTGCCGCTGCTGTCCTTCACCAACTCTACGACGTACTGGTTCAGGCTCGCCCCGTCGGGCGTCAGCACGGAGCGCACGCCAAGCCCGCCCGTGCTGCCTACCGCCGCGACAAGGGGCAGCCGCACGTAACCGCTGACGTAAATATCGGTCGAGTCGAGAAAATCGATCCGGTCGTTTCCCAGGCCGAAGACGCGCCCAGCCGAATCAATATCTTTGTTAAAAAGCCGGAAAACCGGCGTGTCACCGGACATCAGTTGGTAGTAGCGCCGCCGCTCGGACGCGGCCTCGTCAAAAATGTATTCGCCGGGATCGGCTTCCTGCCCACCGACCCACCACGCCGCGTTGACTTCGGCATTGTCGAAGAACTCGTACCAGTCGGACAGGCCGTCACGGATCGGACGATCTTCCAGGTCGCTGATGAGGTCGAACGCAAACCGCGCATCGACCGTGGGCGACAGCGCGGTTTCGGCAAAGAGGCAGTCATCGACACGCAGGCGATCGCCTTCATGCGTGGTGAAACGCACGCCTCCCGACGACGGTGCGTTATCGACCAGCTCGTCGAGAATCGTCTCACCCTGGCGGTACACCGTCAGGCGGTTGCCGACTGTGACCACAGTGAAATCGAACCATGCGCCGCGCCCGTAATAGTTCTGGCGCGTCCACGTGTGCACGATATCGCCCTGGGCGTCCAACTGCTGAATCTCCAGGTTACCCGCGGTCATGTTGAACTGGTAAGCGCCTTCTGTCCCTTCACGAACGCGCACCTGAAGGCCGCCCACTTCGCTGTATAGGCGGCAGGACACAAACACGTCACCCAGCGGCGGTGTGATCGGCAGAAGATCGACTTCATCGAAAATATAGACGTACTGGTTGCCGTCCGTCTCTGCGCCGAGATCGACGTTGGTGATGCTTGTCGCCTGCCAGGTGGTCGGGAAACGCGACCCTTCGAAGTGATCGCTGGCGCTTTCGGGACGCTGGATCACGATGTCATCGAAGCCCACCTGCCCCGCTTCCGCGCTGAGCGTCTGGAGCCGGATCGCGCCGCCAGGAGGCAGCGCCAGCCCGGTATCATTCGCGGCCAGCCGCAGTTGGTGATCGATGTAGACAAATACGCGATTACCCGCGATCCAGATGGTCACCTCGTACCAGCGCCCGGCCTGAATGGACGCCTGCTGCCAGTCGCGCAGGAGCCGCTCGGACTGGCGATCCACGTCGCCGGTTGCGCCGCGTTTGAGCATCATGTAGCCGGGGACCAGTTCCAACACGTAGTACCCGTCCTGCGTGGCCCGGAACATGATACGCCCCACGCTGTTGTTGTCGCGCAGACTGACGCGCATGGTGACCGCCAGTGCCTGCTCGGTAGGTTCTTCCCATTCCGGCTGCTCGTCCCCCAGAATCTCCATGTAGTCGTTCATACCGGAAAGCCCCATCAGCACGACGTTGCCACCTTCAGACAACAACTGCCAGTGCATCGGGTCGTAATTCCAACCGGTCAGCGCATCCTCCCCTTCCATATCCTGGATGTAGGGAAGTTGCCCCACCGGAACAGGGGTCGGTTCGGGTGCGCTCGCAGTCGGCAGCGGGAGTGCATCGGCAGTACTGGACGGCATTTCCGTCGCGGACGGCTCCGGCAGCACCGTATTGGTCGGCGCGGGCGTCACGCTTGGCTCATCGGTTGGCGACGGGCTGGTAGCGGTCTCCGTCGGCATGGGTGTCTCCGTCGGCGTTCGGGTCGGGCGCGGAGTACGTGTAGGCGTCTGTGACGGCGTATCGGTCGATGTGGGGCGCGGCGTATCCGTCGGGGTTGATGAAGGGGTCTGGCTGTCTGTCGGTGTCAGGGACGGCGTATATGTCGATGTAGGTGTCTTTGTGTTGGTAGGCGTGCGCGTGGGCGTCGGCGTATCGGTCAGTGTAGGCGCCATCGCTATCGCCGTCACCAGACTGGCGTTGTCCAGGGGATCGGGCAGCAGCGTCAGCGGCGAAGGCCCAACCAGATTCATCACGGACTGCAAATTCGGGATGCGCTCCGGCGCGATCGGCGGGCTGACCGCCTCAAGGTCGGCGTTCATCGTCACGCGCGTCGAATATCCGGCAGGCACGTCACGCGTCACATCCTGCGACTGGACCGAAACCGTTCCATCCAGGGCGATCACGGCCATCTGGCCCGCGGGCGTCGCCTGCAAAATGACAGTGGTCCCGGCGGTGATCGTCACGCCGTTGGCGACAAACTGCGCCTGCTCGCCCTGCGGCACCTGCACCACCAACGCAGCGGGCGGCGCTTCGGGGCAAGCTTCGAGCGTCACCGCGTTGGTCTGGAAGTTGAACGCACGCATGCGCCCATCCAGCGGGTTGATTTGCGCGTCGCCCAGCATCAAAAATGCAACGCTGTTTTCTTCGCTCAGGCTCGTCTGGGCATGGATGACGGCGATGCCCCACGACTGGGTCGTTTCGCTGAACGATCCGGCGTTGGCAGAGACAATCGCGGACAGCGGCAGCGGGCCACCTAACTGGCTCAGGCTGGCAGTCAGGCCGTTTTCGAGCGTCATCATAACGGGGCTGTTGCCCAGGCAGATCTGGTTATTGCCCACGTCGGCGCACTGCGTGCGCACGTTGTCCAACGACTGCCGCACGAGCTGCGGGCACATGGAGCGCGTGGGGATAAATGACGGCTTGACGTCCGGGCCGCCCTGCAACGAATCACGCAGCAGCAGGTACGCTCCACCAACCCCAATCAACAGCAGCACAGCCAGCAGTGCGACACCCCACCGGCGGCGATCGCTGCGGCGAGACGGAACCGGACGCGGGCGCATGGTCGCGGGCGTGGAAGCAACCGGCTCTTCGGGCAGCAAAATCTGACCGTCCGGCAGCGTCGCCGATTCGGTCGGAATTTGTTTCTCGATCGTCTGCGCGGCCTGCGCTTCGATGCGCTGCCGTTCCAGGTCGGCAATCGTTTCCGCCGCGATTTGCTGGAGGTGCTTGGGCGTCTGCGCCGCGCTGGGACCAATCGCGGCGATCAGATCGTCGGCCATTTCGGTCGCGGTCTGGTAGCGATCGTTGGCGTCCTTCGCCATCGCCCGCAGCAGCACCTTGTCAACATCCGGCGAAATATCGGGGTTCTCAGCCGAAGCCAGCGGCACAGGATCGCTGATATGCTTCAGGATCACCGCCATCGGCGTCTCGGCGCGGTAAGGAGTGTGGCCCGTGATCATCTCGAACATCATCACGCCGAGCGCGTAAATATCGGCGCGATTGTCGATCGGCAGCCCCATGCCCTGCTCAGGGGCCATATAGCCGGGCGTGCCCACCGCCAACCCGCTTGCGGTCAGTCCCTCCGCGCTTTCCAGAATGCGCGCAATACCAAAGTCGGTCAAAAAGGCATTGCCGTCACCATCGACCATGATGTTCGAGGGCTTCACGTCGCGGTGAATGACGCCCTGGCGATGCGCGTAATCCAGCGCGGACGCGATCTGCCGGACGAGATAGGCCGCTTCCGTAAAGGCGAGGTGATCGCGCTGGAGGATGTCTTTCAGCGTGCCCGTCGGCATATAGCGCATGACAATGTAAGGCGGATCGTGCATGCCGTTATAGTCGTAAATGGGCAAAATGTGGGGATGCTCAAGGCGCGCAATCAGCTTCGCCTCGCGCTCGAACCGATCAAGGGAGGTGCCTTCGGTGGCGATTGCACGATGGATGATCTTGATCGCAACAAAACGATCCATGGACGGCTGCCATGCCCGGTACACGGTCGCCATGCCACCATGCCCGATTTCGTCCATGATTTCGTACGGGCCGAGCCGAGAACCGATCATCCTATTTGCCTTAGACAGTGGGCGCAGACAGGTGCACTGTCAGCGAATTGTAGCATAGGTTGTTAGCCGCGCCTAGCAGGTAATAGCGCGGACAAGTGGCAAATAAAACTATTACAGGTGATATAAATAGTCAATTATAGTCAGGCGGACGCAATTCGCACAATCAGATCGTGATCGTCACGTATCGCCAGCCCCATCACCGGCTCGTTCGGATAGTAGGTAATGCCGGGGTAAAGTCCCAGCACCACCCCGTCATAGTCGCTGCACAGCCAGCCCTGCCCGCTGCCCACCGGGCGACCGTAAATATCGACCATGCGCGCCACCGGCTGCCCGGCGGAAACGCGCTGGCCCGGCTCTACCAGGGTGTGCACGATGCAGGCTTCCGTCACGCGCGGATGCTGAACCCGGCGCACCGGGCCGCCGAGATCCGCGACAGGCGTGTGCGCGACCGATTCGGCAGGCCCCGGCAGCATCGTCGCCCAGCGCATCATGTTCCGAATCCCCGCAGTAACCTCTCTAATAGAAGCGGGGTTCACCACATTCTGACCGCCCAGCTCGATCGTCACCGCCGGGATGCGGGCCGTGTTGAGCGTCGCCCCGCTTACCGATCGGTGCAGGCCCATCTGCATGTACTGATCCGACACGTACTCGTTGATGACGGTCAGCCCCAGCGCCGTGATCATATTTCCCACGAGGCGCTGTAAGCGCACCGCAGCCTGATAATCACGTGCGTCACGGTAGAACACCGGGTCGCGGAATACGAACGGGATCGAGCGGCTGCCGTAGTTATGAAGATCGATCAGGAAATCCGCCGTGGCATCGATGCGCGCAAACAAACGCGCATAGGCCAGTTCCAACGCCGTCGGGAGATGCAGATCGCGCGGACCGTCATCAAAAGATACGCCGGGAAACAGCCGGTTCGGATCTTTGCCGTGCTGGTAATGGGGAGTACGCTCATTGGTGCGCAGGCCCGATGGATTCAAGGTGGGGATGGCAACGATCGTCCCGGTGAGCTGTTCCACCAGCTCGGGGGTGATCAGCTCGTGAATGACCAGCAGACCGTCGTATTCGTTGCCGTGAATGCTCGCCGTCAGCCACAGCACCGCGCCTTCGGCATGTCCCTGCGCGATGATGACCGGCAGTGCATCGACGCCGCCCGTCGGCAGGGGCACAGCGTCGAATTGCCCGTAAACGATCTGCCCGGGGCAGCTGCGCGCGGTGCCGATTTCAATGGGAGCAGCCATGTCGTCTTGCCTTGCCTATCAGCACAACGCGTCTTTGCCCCCAGAGTGCAGTCTCAGCTCTGTTTTGACAGTGCGCTGGCAAGCTGGGCGCTGACGAGTTCAAGCATCAGTATGCCCTGCTTGGTAATGCTGCCCGGTTGGTTGCGGCAGGCGAAAATCACGCCAAAGCGAAAGGTAGACCCAATCGGAACGCACACCCCTGCCCCGAATCGCTTCTCGCGCAGGAACGGGTGGCTGGGCTCGTCCCCCGGCCCCACAATGCGGCTCTGGCCGCTGCGTCCAACCCACGCCACCAGCGATTGCGGGCCGCTTTCCTCGCGGGACGCGCCGTCTTGCAGCTCGCGCGGACCATCCTGCACGGCCAATTTCAGACTGCCAGGATCGGAGGGCATCGCCTGATAGACCGCGGCGTAATCATAGCCCATCTCACGCACTGCCGTGATCGCGGCCTGCTGGCGGGCATAACTGGACGCCGCCCGGCGCAGCGACTTGGCGAACGTACGGATCTGGGGCAGTACGTCCGTGCGCAAAGTTTCCAGGCGGCGATCTTCGGTCATACGCTTGATGCGTTTCAGCAGATCGCTGTTTTCAAACGGATCGACGGACACCTCGTCGGCGCGGCCCGGCATCCCAAAATCCGCGTCTTCGTCCACGAGCAGAATCAGCAGTCGCGGGTAGCGCTCGCGGAGAGAATTGATCAGGCTGTAAACATCGCCAAGCGCATAATCGACGACGAGAATATCGGGTAGTTCCTGGCCGCCATCGAGGGCCTCAAAAATAGACTTACCTGTTGTGACCAGCCGCAGCGCGATTTGTGTATCGCGCGAAAGAAACGTCCGGTAGCGTTCTTGCGACGATGCGGCTATCGCTGCCAGGACGTGAATCTGACCTACTTCGGCCATAGACCACCATAACCTGCACTGCACGAACCCAATTCAAATTTAACCGCAGCCGCCCTATCGTCTGGCGGCTGCGTCGTTCAATCTGCCGGGTCACCGCGCGCCATTGCGCGCCGATCCTCCCCTGTGGGCGGTGGCGGCTCCGCACGCAGAGACAGCACCCGCCCGCCCTGCAAAAATGCCGCTGCCAGCAGTCCTAAGACGCTGACCAGCGCGCCCACGTACTGCAATTCCTGGATCGCCTGCACCGCCGCATAGAACTGGGCATCCACCGAGGCTTCAATGACTTCGCCCGTATCATTTGACGGCGTGGACGTTCCTTGATCGCGCACCAACTGATCCACACGAGCCAAAGAATACGTCGTTAGCGACGAAATCGCCAGTGTCATACCGATCAATCGCAAGATCAGGACCAGCGCCGATGCGACGCCGCGCTCGTCCTCATTCACGTCATTGATGACCGCCGTGCCAATGGGCGAGATCGTCAACCCCAGGCCGATGCCAACGAGCACCATCTCAGCGCCCATGATCCAGTAAGACGTATCGGCCTTCCAGGTCAGCCCAGCGAGCACGAACCCCACCGCAGCCAACGACATGCCCAGCACCGTCGGGAACCGGTAGCCGCGCCGGTCGCTCAGCCAACTGCCCGGAAGGGCAGCCAGCGCCATTGGAATCGTCAGGCCCGACAGCAGCAACCCGGCGATGTACGCGGCCTGCTGGATATCGTCACTCGTCGGACTCTCGGCGCGGATGTTCACCAGCAGCGGCGCGCTGACCAGCCCGATCGCCAGGCAGAATCCGACCAGCAGATTCGTGCCGGATGCCGAGGCAAAGTTACGCCGCGTGAACAGCCTCAAGTGCACGAGCGGATCGCGGACGCGCGTTTCCATCCACAAGAATAACAAGAAGAAAGCCAGGGCCGCCAGCAGGAAATAAACGCCTCTGCCGCTGGATGCTTCCTGCAGCTCGTTGATGTTGCCCGCGCCCATCGCCGCTTCGGGGCTGGCGCCCAGGCCGAGATTCAGGGCAATGAGGCTGGCGCTGAATAACAGCGTGCCGATGATGTCGAAGCGCCCGGTTGCGCGCGGCCCCGCGACGGAGCGCAGCGCCCACCATGCCCCGAACAACCCGATAACGCTGATCGGGATATTCAGGATGAACAGTGTTTCCCACGAAGGGTGCGAGACACTGATCCCCAGGCTGTCGAACGCGTTGACGATGCTGTCGCCGTGCAGCCCAAAGAAGCGCACCATCACGCCGCCGTACAGGTGCCCCAGCCCCCATCCGACGGTATCCACAGCGCCCACAACGCCCAGCGGGCGAGCGCGCTCACCGCGCGGGAACAGATCGCCGACCAGTGCAATGGTGATGGGGACCATCGCCCCTGCCCCAAGCGCCTGCACAATTCGGGCAGCGATCACGAGATAGAGGTGGCGTTCCTCCAGACGCGGAGGACGCATGCCCAGCACGCTGTTATAGAAGCGCGCGATCAGGCTGTTGAGGAACGTGCTGTCGTAGGCCGTAACCAGATACGAGCCGATCATAAACAAGATCAAGCAGACGATGTACACCGCGCGCCGCCCGATGAGATCGGACAAACGCCCGGTGAACGTCATGCTGAGCGCGTAGGCGAGCAGGTAGCCGTTGACGGCCCAGGACGCCTGATCGAGATAATCCTTTACCGGCAGCTTCAAGCTGACGATCACTTCCGGCAGAACTGCCGAAATGATCGTCAGGTCGAGCGCGCCAATGAAAACCGGCAAACTGACAATTGCCAGTATCCACCACGGCGACAACTGCCGGTTCGAGGAACGAGAGATAGTCATTAGTTTGACGGCTCGCTGGTTACATCCTGAGCATCCGGCTGCGCAGCCTCCGTACCGGGAATATCACTCCTGGCCTCTTCAGTCGCGGGCGCTTCGATAGTGTAGCTCTCGTTGTAGCCCTGGAGCGAGATCGTCCACACAGTCGGCTCAAGATCCTCGGGCTCCGCCTCGGCGGTCGCGCCGCTGGCAGCGTCCTGCGTCGGCACAACCGGCGGCGGCTCATGTAGCACGATCTGCTCGACCGTGTGATCGTCCGCCATGATGTAAATGTCGGCATCCAGCGCGCCCTGCCGCGATCCCATGAGGCCAAAGGTCAGGGCATAGACGTTCGCCGCGTCGATCTGGCCGCGCAGGTGGTACACGTCCAACCCGTCCAGGTCGGCCCGCCCAACCATTTCCAGATTCGTGATCGAGTTCAACGCGCTGGTAATGCCGCCATCTTTCGAGAGCAGCACCGACGGCGCAAAACCGGGGATGATTTCCTCTTGCAGCCAACGGCCCTGCGTCAGCGTATCGCTGCGCATGAACTGCTCGTTGCCAATCGCCACCAGATCAACGGTCGCCGCCAGATCACCCAGACTGACCTGCACGTTCGCGCTCAGGCGATCGGGCGAGATGAACGTGCCGCGCGCGTAGTCGAACTGAAGGGGCAGATCCATGGGCATCGGAAAATCGCCCACGTCGATACTTACCGGATAACCGCTGAGCGCGATCTCCAACTCGAATGATGCGGCGTCCTCGACTTTCTGTGTCGCTTCTTGCAACAGGGTGCGCGCCTCGGGCAGCGGCTCATCCTTATCCGACCCACCACAGGCAGCCAGCAACAGGCTTGCACCGGCAATTAACACGATCAAATACGTCAGGTAACGACGCATACAAGCTACCTCCACGACTGAAGGATAAGATCAAGCATAATGATCTACGGATTAGCCTACCATGCGTTGCACCAAATTCACAACGGGCGCATTACACAGAACGATCCGGACCCACGCGGATCGTCTTCATCGGGCACAACGTAGAGTCTACACTACACGAGTACGCTCTAGCACGTCTACGACGCTGGCAGCCAGATCGTAGCGCCCGAAAGCAGGCATGATGTAAGCCCCCTGTGTCAGAGGTTTGATCCGTACCAATAGCTCACGAGCGATCTGCACGCCCTCCTCTGGCGCACCATCACCCGCCGCATCGATCCGCTTGCGGACATCGTCGGGGATAACGATACCGGGTACTTCGTTGTGCAAAAAGGCGGCATGGCGGCTGCTATAGAGAGGCATCAGACCCACCAGGACCGGCAGGTCCAGCAGGCCATAGTCGGCGGCGTAGGCTTCCAGGAAGCGTTCGAGGGCCGAGGGGTCGAAGGTCGGTTGGGTCAGCGCAAAGTCCGCGCCGGAATCGAGCTTCTTACGAAGCAGCTTGACCTCGCGCGGGAGATCGAGCGCGCCGATGTTCAGCGCGCAGCCGACATGAAACGACGTCGGCTGGCCGATCGAGTTACCAGCCTGATCTTGACCGTCATTCAGATTATGCTTGATCAGGCGAATGAGGCCGGTCGGCGCGATGTCGTGTGTGTCGAACGCGTCGGGATAGTCCCCGATCGTGGTCGGGTCGCCCATCACAACGAAGATATTGCGCACGTTGAGCGCGTGCGCGCCGAGCAGGTCCCCCTGCACGCGCAGCAGGTTGCGGCCCCGCGTCGGGAAGTGCAGCACCGTTTCGATGCCGACGTTCTTCTGGATAAGGTGGCACACCGCCCACGGACTCATACGCATCCGCGCCATGGGGCTGTCGGAGACGTTGATCACGTCCACACCTGCTTCTTTGAGCAGCGACGCAGACGCGATCACTTTCTGCGCGGTATAGCCGCGCGGCGGGCGCATCTCGACCGTGACCACAAACTGTCCCGCGTCCAGCTTCTGTTGAAGCTGCGTCGGCTGTTCGGGGACGTCAGTGCGTGCCAGCTCGACCCGCTCTTTGACTGAAATTAATGCGGGCTGGTGGTGCGAAGGATCGTCGAGGGACTCGCGCATCAGGTGGATGTGCTCCGGCGTCGTGCCGCAGCACCCCCCGATCAAACACGCGCCCGCCTCTTTGAACGCCAGCGCGTAATCGCCAAAGTATTCGGGCGTGGCCGAGTACATCACACGCCCGCCCGCCATCTCCGGCCAGCCCGCGTTGGGCATCACGGAGAAGCGCGCAGCCGGTGCGGCCTCGTGCATCTGGCGCAGCACGCGCAGAAGCTGCGACGGTCCGCCGCTGCAGTTCACGCCGATCACGTCCGCGCCCGTGGCGGCCAGCGCCAGCGCCACCTGCGCGGGCGTATCGCCCAATACGGTGCGATCGTCGCGGGTAAACGTCATCTGCGCCACGACGGGAATATCGGGGTCGATGGCGCGCGCGGCCTTGACCGCCTGCACGATCTCATTCAGATCGGTGAACGTCTCGAATACGATCAGATCCGCGCCCGCTTCGATCAGGGCGCGAAGCTGCACGGTGAAAGCATCAAACGCCTGCTGTGCCGTCACGCGGCCAAACGGCGCGAGCCGCACGCCAAGCGGCCCGACCGATCCGGCGACGTACAGGTTTTCACGGAACATCGATTCCACCACGCGCCGCGCCAGCTCCACGCCTGCACGGTTGATCGCCGCACACTGGTCTTCCAGCCCGCAGTCGGCCAGCTTGAAGACATTGGCGCTGAACGTGTTGGTTTCAACGATTTCGGCCCCGGCTTCCAGGTAGTGATGGTGCACGCGCGCCACCGCCGCCGGATTGTCCAGGTTCAGCAGGTCGAAGCAGGTGTCAATCGGCAGGTTTTCCTGGGCATGCAGCATAGTGCCCATCGCACCATCGGCCAGGATGACATCGCCCTGCGCGAGCCGCTCTCGGAACGGGATCTTCGCCATGTTGTTCTATCCTATGCGCTGGTGAGCTGCTCCGCCCGCGAAACGCCCACGCTGTAGTACTTGGCTTCGGGATGGTGCACGACGATCGCCGCTGTGGACTGCTCGGGTACGAGCTGGTACGCGGCGGTCAGGGTCATGCCCAGTTTTTCCTCGGCGGGCAGCAGGCGGAACAGGGTCGCATGATCCTCCAGATCCGGGCAAGCCGGATACCCCCAACTATACCGCTTGCCGCGCGAGACCGGAATGCCCAATTCGCGGTTGACGTGGCGATTCATGTAGGTCGCGGTCGCTTCGGCGGTCTGCACGGCGAGGCCGTGGAAGAAATAGGCGTCGGTGTATTCATTGGCCGCTTGCAGGCGATCGAAGGCATCCGTCGCGCCTGCGCCGACCGTCACGACCTGCAGCGGGCACACGTCCACGCGATCGCCCCCGACCGGCGCGAAGTAGTCCGCGAGGCACAGGTATTCCCCGAACGGCTGGCGCGGGAAGTGGAAGCGCGCGATCTCGTTCAGCCCGCCATCCCGCGCATAAATAGTCGGATCGTAAATCGCCAAATCGTCACCATCCGACTGCGCCGGGAAGTAGCCATACACCGCCTGCGGGCGCAGCGTGCCCGCAGCCAGCGCCTCGCGCTTCATGCGGTCCAGCCGCGCCTCGAACTCGGATTCAAGCTGGTCCCATTCCGCGCCGTGCGTGTTGCGCGCGCCCCAGCTCAGGCGGAACAGTTCGCGCTTGTCGAGATGCGGAAAAACCGAATCGAGCGGAATGTCCAGCACAGCCCGCGCACCCCAGAACGGCGGCGTGGGGATGACTGGCGCGGGCTTGATTGCGGACACGCGCGCTTTTTCCGTACGCTGCTTCACGGCGGGCTCAGGCTTACCCATCTCTGCGTGGGCTTCGGTCAGAGCGCGGTCCAGCAGTTTCTCGCGCTTTTCCGGCACGGTGAGCTGGTCCATCACGTCCAGACCCTCGAAGGCATCCTTGCAGTAGAACACGCCCGGCTGGTAAGCGTCGCCCGACTCTTCCAGGAACAGGATGCGCCGCCCGAACGCGCGGTTGATCGCCGCGCCACCAATCAGCACGGGGTAGTTCAGGCCACGCCGGGCCAGCTCGTTGATGATGAGCGGCATCTGCTTGGACGTGCTGACCAGCAGCGCGCTCAGGCCGATGGCATCGGCCTTGTGGTCGATCGCCGCCTGGATAATCGTGTTGGCCGGGACCTGCTTACCGAGGTCGTGCACGGTGTAGCCGTTGTTGCTCAGGATGGTACGCACGAGGTTCTTGCCGATGTCGTGCACGTCGCCGTAGACGGTTGCCAACACGACAACGCCCTTGGTCGAGCCTTCCTTGCGCTCCAGGAAGTTTTCGAGATACGCGACGGCCTTCTTCATCACCTCGGCGCTTTGCAGCACGAACGGCAGGATCAGCTCGCCCGCGCCAAACTTGTCGCCCACCTCTTTCATGGCGGGCAGCAGCACGGTGTTCAGCACCGTGACGGCATCGTGGCGCGTCAGGCAGTCGTCGATCAGCGCTTCGACGCCTTCCTTCTTGCGGTGCACAATCTGCCAGTGGAGCGCTTCTTCGGCGGTCATATCTTCAGTGGGATCGACCTGCTCCGCCCCGCCTACGGCGACGTCGTGCTCCTCGTAGTACCGGATGAAGTGCGCCAGCGCGTCGGGGTGCGTGTTGAAGATCAGCGCGTCGGCCAGCTTGCGCTGGTCCTCGGGGATCTCCGCGTAGGGCGTAATGTGCGCCGGGTTGACGATCGCCATGTCCAGCCCCGCCTCAACGCAGTGCGTCAGGAAGACGCTGTTGAGCACCGCGCGCGCGGCGGGCGACAGCCCAAAGCTGACGTTGCTGACGCCCAACGAGGTCAGCACGCCGGGCAGTTCGGCCTTGATGCGCTTGATGCCGTCCATCGTCTCGACGGCGCTGCCCGCCATCTCCGGGTCGCCGGTCGCCAGGGTGAAGGTCAGCGCGTCAAAGATCAGGTCTTCGGGCGCGAGGCCGTACTCGTTCACGGTGATGTCGTGGATGCGCCGCGCAATCTCGAGCTTGCGTTCGGCGGTCTTAGCCATGCCCTGCTCGTCGATGGTCAGCGCGACCACCGCCGCGCCGTGCTTGCAGGCAATCGGCACGATCGCCTCGATCTTAGCCAGGCCATTTTCCAGGTTGATGCTGTTGATAATGCCCCGGCCCGGGTACAGGCTGAGGGCGGCTTCGGCCACGTCCGGCTCGGTCGTATCGATCATCAGCGGCACATCCACGCCCATCGCCAGCTTTTTGACCACTTTGCGCATCTGCTCGGCTTCGTCGGCGCGCTCGGTGAGGGCCACGCATACGTCGAGGATGTGCGCCCCGGCGTCCACCTGCTGCCGCGCGACCTGTAAAATGCCATCGTAGTCTTCTTCCAGCAGCAGGCGTTTGATCTTGCGGCTGCCCTGGCTGTTGACGCGCTCCCCGATCAGCGTGGGCGGCGGGGACTGGCGCATCGCCATCGCGCGCATCCCGCTCGATACGGCGGCCTCGGCTTCCGGCTGGCGCGTGGGTGGATCGCGCCGCGCGTCGGGCGCACCCTTCACGCGCTCGACCAGCTTTGCAAGGTGCTCCGGCGTCGTGCCGCAGCAGCCACCGACCACATTCACACCCCAATCGACAAACTCCGACAGCATCGCCGCGAACGGATCGGGCTGCATCGGGTAGACCGCCTCGCCTTCGACGTTGATCGGAAGTCCGGCGTTGGGCAGAATGCTCAACGGCTTCGTGCTGTGTTCCACGAGGTACTTTACCGGCTGCGCCATGTGCTCCGGCCCGGTCGAGCAGTTGAGGCCCAGCACGTCGATCGGCAGCGATTCGAGCGTGGTCAGCGCGCTGGCGATGTCCGTGCCGAACAGCATACGTCCCGACGTATCGAGCGTAACCTGTACCTGCAGCGGCACCTTGATCCCGGTCCGCTCGAAAGCATGGTCGATGCCGACCACCGCCGCGCGCACTTCGAGGATGTCCTGGCTGGTTTCGACCAGCAGCACGTCCACGCCGCCTTCCAGAAGGCCCTGCGCCTGCTCCCCGAAGATGGCTGACAGTTCATCGAACGTCACGTTGCTCAGGTCGGGGTCGTCGGAGCTGGGCAGCTTGCCGCTGGGGCCGATGCTGCCCGCCACGTAGCGCGGGACGCCTGTCTCCGCCGCGTAGCGATCCGCCACGCCGCGCGCCAACCGCGCCGCCGCCTGGTTGATCTCCAGCACGCGATCCTGCAAGCCATACTCGGCCAGCGTCAGACGGTTGGAGCGGAAGGTATCCGTCTCGACCACCTCGCTGCCCACGGCCAGAAACGAGGCATGGATCGCTTCGATCACATCCGGGCGGGTGATCACCAGATAGTCGTTGCAGCCCTCGGTGCGCGCGCCGCCAAAATCCTCGGCGGTCAGGTTATAGCGCTGGATGCTGGTACCCATCGCGCCATCGTAAATCAATACGTGGTCCGCAATCGCGTCAAGATAACGCCGGTTGGTAAAAGCACGCTCGTGTGATTTTGTCGCGTTCGTCATGGGGATTCGCCTCTTCTGGTGGCCTTCGCCGCCGGTCGCCGCACGGAGCCTCAGCCCCGCGAACTAAAACGCCCCTACAGCAACAAGGGGCGTCCGTGAATATGCATCTCGCGGGCCCTCATCTTCCAGTAGGCGCTGCCGGAGTTGGCACCGTACTGGCCGGTTGTGGCCAGGGGTTGCCGCGGGTTCACAGGGCCGGTCCCTCCCCCGCTCTGGATGAGGTGAAACTGCGGATGATCGTACCATAAGTCAGACCGGCGTGCCAATTAAGTCCGCCCATGCCGTATGATTCTATCCCGTTTGCCGAACCTGTTTGAGCAGGAAGCTCGACGTTCCATCATTTTGGGTATAATACAACCATTATCAGAGGCAACTCCCCGCTCCGCGAAAGGACTGTCGCCGCAATGCACCTCGATATTGCGCTGCTCGGCTTCGGCAACGTCGCCCGCGCCCTGGCGCGCCTGCTGGACGTCAAAGCTGCCACTCTCCGCGATGAATACGACCTCACCTTCCGTGTCACGGGCATCGCCACCCAGTCGCGCGGATGCGCGATCGATCCCGACGGGTTGGACTTACAGGCCGCGCTGCGCGCCGTCGAAGCAGGCGAGCGGTTGGACACGCTGCACAAGGGCGAACCGGTCAGCGATACGCTGGCGTTCATCGATGTTTGCCCTGCTGATTTAGTCATGGAAGCAACGTGGCTGAATCCCCGGACGGGCCAGCCCGCCACCGATTACGTCCGCGCCGCGCTCAAGGCCGGGCGGCACGTCGTCACGGCCAACAAGGGTCCGGTCGCGTTCGCCTACCAGGAACTGCGCGCGCTTGCCGCGGAAAAAGATCTCGGCTTCTTCTTCGAGAGTACGGTCATGGATGGCGCGCCGGTCCTCAGCGTGGGACGCGAGGGACTGTTGGCGACGACGATTCTGCGCATTCAGGGCGTCCTGAACAGTACGACAAATTTCGTGTTGAGCGCACTGGAACAGGGAACCACATTCGATGAGGCCGTGCGGCAGGCGCAAGCGATTGGCGTCGCGGAAGCCGACTCGGCGACCGATCTCGAAGGCTGGGACGCCACCGTCAAAACGGTCGTGCTGGCTAACGTGATCATGGGCGCAGATCTGCACCCGGCGGATGTAGATCGCACCGGCATCATGGGGATCACCGTGCAGGACGCGCAAGCCGCATTGGAAGCGGGCGAGCGCATCAAGCTGCTGTGCGACGTCGTGAACGAAAATGGCGCAGTGCGCGCCAGTGTGAAGCCTACCCGCCTGCCGCTCAGAGATCCGCTGTGTCAGGTGTCCAGAACCAGCAGCGCCGTTACCTTCCAGACGGACACGCTTCACCAATTGACCATCGTCGAAGGCGACACGGACCCCACGACCACGGCGTACGGGATGCTCGTGGATATGGTCAATATCGCGCGCGGTCGTTTTCGCGGCAGTTAGTTAAACAGAGCGGACGCGCCTATACTTGGTGTGGGTCCCACTACAACAGCTTTCAATCAGGACCGGGCCTGCAATCTGTCAGGTGTCCCAGGATCAACGTGCGATGAACCGCGACCAGACGCGCATCAACCAGCTTACATCCCCTTACAGCCCGTTCAATCCGCCGCAGTTGTCGTTGGACTTCAGCGATCTACTGTCGCTGATCTGGCGCATCGACCGCCACGCCGGGCAAAAGCACCTCGCGCAGTATTACATGGAGTGCACGCGCGCTCTTTCACGTGCGTTCCGCTTCGAGCAGCGCAGCCTGGGCCGCGTGATCCGCACCACAGAGCCGGGGCGCATGTACGAGATGCTCGGCAATGTGCCCTTTCGCGAAACGCACCGCCTTTCAGACGCTTCCGCACGCCGCGCCGCGATCCAGCAGCTAGCGCAGCTCCGCGCGGACGTGCTGTCGATCGGCGTCTACCAGCACAACTGGATCGTGGGCTGGCCGGGCAGCGGCGTGCAGGATCTGGAACTGCGCGAGCGGATCTTCGCCACATTGTTCACCGCCCTCCCCAGCCAGTACAGCCACTTCGGACGCCTGATCCTGGTGATCGACATCGTGCTGCAGGAACTGCTGTTGGGCAACCGCGAGAGCAGCGAGTTCACGCTAGGCACGCTAATCGACCGGTTCGGCTACCCGGACCCGGAGGATCAGCGCGTGCGCGATCTGTACAGCGGCGAGTTGAAGGATTGGGCGACTTAGCCCTTCGGCAGCGCTTTGGTCAGGTACACCACCGGCTCCAGGCCACAACCCAGGTCCAGCTCGATGGTGCGCGCGTCCTTGAAACCGAGCCGCCGGTACAATGCCAGCGCGCGTGGATTGGACAGCGCCGCGCCGATTTCGAGCGTGCGCACGCCCAGTTCCGCCGCGGCATCACTGAGCGCCTGCACCAACCGCGTGCCGACGCCGCGCCCGCGCAGCTTGGCGGTTACAATCAAGTCGCTGATTTCGCCCGCACGCGGCCAGAGCGTCAGCAGGCCGAAGCCACAGGGTGCGCCATCGCAAATGGCAACCAGCGCCAGCCCGCGATGATGCGACGCCATTTTTTCAGTGCGGCGCAGCATATCCGCCGCTGTGGACAGTGTGCGATCGCGCCAGCAGGTCTGGATCAGCGCGTCGGCGTCGGCAGGTTGAGCGGGACGGATAAAAAGGGACAGAGTGGGAGTTTCGAGTTCTGAAGGCAGCATAGAGGCCATTGAATTATTTGAATTTATGATTGAAAGAGGTTCCATCACCAGTCAAGACATGGCAGGACTATAGCATAAAGCGTGCGAAGCGGGTAGGAAATAACGATGAAGCAAAACGTGTACACCATATACGTTCGGACCGGCGACGATCCTGACGGGGGAACCGACGGCACTATTTTTATCCAACTTTTTGGCACGACCGGACAAACCGAAAACATCTTTTTGCCCGCGCGGGATATTTTTTCGTTCGAGACGAACGGCACGGATAAGTTTGTGCTTCAGGTGCCCGATGTAGGCGAGCTTACGCGCTGCTGCCTGCGCCTGGAGAGCGGCACGGGCGATCCGGTACGCTGGCAGGTCAAGGACGTGCGCATCGAAGACGACGAGACGGATCGCACCTGGAGCTTCGGCTTCAATCGCTGGCTGAACTCGGACGATCCTGCCGCCGCCACAGCATGCGCCGCCGGGTGATCGTCGGGCGGCGCGTCAGGGAAACGCTATTGCACAAACGGGCATTCTTGGCTAATCTGGCTGGCGCAAAGGGGAGCCGCACGGTGAAGTGGCGCAGCCTGGAGCCGGTATGGGGAATCCGGCCCGACATGGAGGAGCATTTCATGCGCAAGCATCGTTCCTGGCCGGTTTGGAGTATGGTGATCGCCATGCTGGCCGCTGCATCGATGGCATGCAGCCTGAGCCGGACCAGTGATACCGCCACCGAAGACATCGACAGCCACCCCCTGGTCGCATTGATCGCACCGGTCAACAGCAGCGTCTTCGCAGAGGGTGCTGTCGTGCGGTTGTACGCGATCGCGCAGGATTCGCTTTCGGGTGTAGCGCGGATCGAGTTCCGCATCGACGATGTGCCGGTGGGTGAAGTCACCTCGCCGCAGCCGGAAGGCCAGACCTCGCTCGAAGGCACGGTTGAATGGACCGCGGCAGGCCGAACGGGCCACCTGATCACGGTGGAAGGGTTCCGGGCCAACGGATCGTCGCTGGGCCTGAGCGACGCGGCGATCAAAGTCGTGGCACGGCCCGCCGAACAAGCG
>NZ_DAISHJ010000003.1:90387-129891 GCF_036822615.1 Aggregatilinea sp.
CCCCCGCCGATGCCACACCGCCGCCTGCGCCGGATCTGCCCTCACCGCAGCCTACGACCCAGGAATCCGCGCCGCAGCCAACCGCACAGCCGACGACTGCCCCCGCCCAACCCACCCAGGCGCCCGCCGTCCAGAGCACGGGCAGCGGCGTGCCCGCCACGGTCAATACGGGCGAGCTGTACGTGCGGCAGGGGCCGGGCACAGCCTACCCGACCGTCGGCACGCTGCACCAGGGCGATACCATCGACATCGTGGGGCGTAACGCGGACAGCAGTTGGTGGGCGATCAGCTACGAAAGCGGCACGGCATGGGTTTTCGCCGGGCTGACCGCGCCGCAGGGCGACGTAAGCGGCGTTCCGCTGGTGGCCGCACCCGCGCTGCAGTAACCCCATTCAGCAAACAATAACAGCAGAGGGGCGTTGCCGGAAAACACGGACAACGCCCCTATTTGTTTGTTCCCCCTCATCTACTGCTTCAGAACTGATACCCCAGGCCATCACCGAGGATCGCCGGATCGACCGGCGCGAAGGGCACGATCACCAGCAGATCGGGCGCGACGCGCGTCGCCGCATAGGGCACGCCGGACGCATCAAACGCCCGCTCGATGTGCGTATCCGTCTGGCCGGGCAGAATCACCTCGACGAATGCGACGCGATCCGCCTGCGCGATCTCGACCGGCACGTCGGGGAAACGCAGCAGCCCCTTCGCGGCGTAAATATCGTACCAGTCCGCCGCCAGAATGCGTTCATGTGTCTCGAACATCAACACATGCGCGACGCCCACATCTGTCCACACGGCAGTGATGCCCTGCCGATCCAGAAACGCAATCAGCGGCTCCAGCGTAACGGGCTGGCGCATGTAGTAAGGCGACGTAAAGGCCTTGACCGGATCGGCACGCACAGCACCAAGTAAATTCAACACGATCACGCTGGTCGCCACCGCCGCGCCGAGAGGCCGCATCCAGTGCCGCCAACGGGCCAGAGCGACGGCAGCCGCCGCTGCGCCAATGGGTATGACGCTGTGCAGGACCAGCAGGTAGCGCCCGGTCGCGTCGAAGCCGAAGGCGTTGATCGCCCGGTTACCCCATCCGCTCGCCACATAGATCACCGGGGCGCCGAGCGCAAACAGCGCCAGCAGCAGACGCGCCGGGCGCTGCGCCGCGTTCCACCTGCCGCGAACCACCCACAGCACGAGTAAAGCCGCGCCGCCCTCATAAACAGCTTGCAGCCACCAGATTGCGGGCCAGCTCAGCCGCCGCCACAAAGGATCGCCGCTGACGAGCCGGGGCCCAAGGTCGTTGACCATGTGATCGAGCACCTGGGCGGTCGTGGCATGAAACGTGTCGGGACCATCGAAGAAATAGCGGAAGGTCGCCAGCGGATGCTCGACGTTGTAGATCCAGAACGGTGCGCTGCCCGCGCCAAACGCGAGCGCCGCACCCAGCCACGCCCAACGCGGCACATCACGCCCGCGCCAGAACAGCACCACCGCGACCGGAAGCGCGTAAAAGGCGAACAACCACGAAAGCCAAAACGCAACCCCTGCGATCAGGCCCAGCAGCACTAACGCCCGCGCACGTTCCGGTGCCGATCGAGATCCATCCACGGCATAGGTTGTGGCGATAAGAGCCACATTGCCGAGCACGAGCGTTTCCGCTGTCGCGCCCCAGGTTTTCATGCCCACGATCAGCAGATACGGGGGGGCAAGCGCGGCCAGCAGCGCCGACAGCGCCCCTACCTGCCGCTCGAACACACGCTCACCCAACCACCCTGTCGCGCCCACATATGCGCCGGACAGCAGCCAGGGGAGCAGTTTCAGCGTGACGGCGTTTGCGCCAAACAGGTGAAAGAGGGGGATCGTGAGGTAGGATTCGAGCGCGCCGAGATAGGGCTGGCCAGGGTGAAACACGGGATACTCGCCCCGCATGATGCGCAGCACCTGCAGGCCGACCATACCCTCGTCGTAGTCGTAGCGCCACCCGGCATGAATCAACAGGGCCAGACGCAGCACCAGCCCGGCCAGCACACAGCCCAGAATCACAAACCGCGCACGGATGGCGCGGTCATGGGATGCCCTCTGCGCAAACGAGCGGCGCATGGGATCGATCAGGATGCAGGCTCGACAATAGCGAAGCGGGCGCTGCTGATCGGCGTCCCCGATTCACCGATGTACAGGCGAATCTCGTATTCGCCCGCCGGGAACCCGGTATCACTGCCGAAGAAGAAGTAGCTGCTGCCTTCCGTCTCCGATCCCCACAAATACGCGTTCCCGTCCACCAGATCACCGTCCCAGTACAACTCGCGTTTCCACAACACACCCTGCTCCATGCTGCGGAAATCCACGAACAGGTAGATACGCTTGACACCCGCCTCGAAGCTCGTCCGGGGATTGACCGGACCAAGCTGGTCGGAGATAGCGCTGTCCAGCGCGGTGATCTCAAGTGCGGCGTCCGGGCTGGGGGTAACGCTCGACACAACGGGAGTCACGTTGGGTGTATAGGTGGCAAACGGCGTGGGGAGCGGCGTTGTGAGCGGCGGCGTAGCGGTGATGATCACCACCACGGTAGGCACAGGCGTCGGCGTATCGACCGTTTCGGTAGGCTCGATAGGCTGCGATGGTACAGTCGCCTCACTATCGACCAGGGCAGTCGTGGGGAGCGGTTCCTGGCTGGGCGTCGCCGTCAGCTCGTCCTGCACATCCGCCGTGCGCGCGCCCGCGACAGCGGTCTCAACAGTCGGCGTAGACCCGGATTCTTCCCCAAACACCGACAGGAACACCGACGACACACAGGCCACGGCGCTCAAGACAAACAAAACGCCGCCCAGGACGAACAAGCGCCAGCCCCGCTGCCCGGCTTCGCGCCGCCGCCGCCAAAAAATGTCGGTGCGGCTGCGACGGAACAAGCGCAGCGCGATCAGCACCAGCAGCAGCGCCAGCACAAACAACGCGCCCGTTGCGTAAATTAAGATGTTTTGGAGCGACTCTGGCATAGCGGCCTACCTGTGTGCGGCTCGTGAGCCAGGCGAGATTATAGCACGGCGCATTGATGCACCGACAGGTTATATTTCACCATTTGAGACCGAATTTACACTGTATGACCATCCGAAAAATTCCTCGAACTCCGGCACGATCCACCCTTGCGCATTAAGCCGGGGTTCACTATAATGTTGGCACTTGCGGGTCGTTAGCTCAGTTGGATAGAGCGCGTCGTTGACATCGACGAGGTCAGAAGTTCGAGTCTTCTACGACCCACTGCCAGAGGCCACTCCGAAGAGTGGCCTCTGTGTTTTCCAGGCCTGACCACCCTTACTGATCGGGCGGCGCCGGGCACTCACGATCCCCGATTTCAACCACCAGGAACGACGCAATCCAGCCGTTAAACTCGGTCGCACCCACGCGGAACTTCACGCGATACCACAACTGCCCGTTATCGTCGTACCGCTGCTCCATCACCTGCATCGCCGTGCCGCGTGTCACGACCGTGATCTGCTGCGAGCTGGTTGTCGGGCGCTCGCGGATATACGCGCCATCGCGGTTAGCCGAAACGCGGCACAACGCTTCGGGCGTCGCGGTCAGGCTGGGCGTATAAGTCGCGGTCGGCGTCTCACTGGGGATGGGTGTATCGCTAGCCGTCGGCGTGACGCTGGGCGTATACGTTTCGGTCGGCGTGAGGCTGGGCGTCGGTGTCCAGGTATGCGTCGGCGTGAGGCTGGGTGTTGGCGTCCAGGTGTGCGTCGGCGTGACAGACGGCGTCAGCGTCGGTGTCGGCGTCACCGTCGATGTGGGTGTACTGGACGGCGTGAGCGTCGGCGTATCGGTCGGCGGATTTATGATTGGCCCCCACGCCGGGCGTGTCGCCAGGGCCACAGCCAGCAGCACGACGAGAATCACCACGCCGCTGACGCTCCACAACGCATAACGGCGGCGGCGCATGTTCCGCACGTTTTCTTCCAGCCGCAGGATCTCAGTACGACGCCCCAGAATGCGGAACGGTTCATCTTTGGTCACATCCAGCCAGCGCTGCGCCGTCGCCGGATCGTTCTGATCCAGCGCCGCCTCGACGCGCTCCAGGTGACGCGCCAGCAGGTCAGCTACGATCATGCGGTAGCGCGGGTCCTGCGCATAGGCGCGCAGCCCGGCCAACATCGTACGCGCCTGGGCCAGCTCGTTCTCGTAATTCTGTGCGATCAACGCGGAGGCACGCTCGATGATATGGCGCGCTTCGGCCATATCCGCTTCACCCTGCCGCGCCTTTTGCAGCATCGCGTTGATTTCGTCGTCCGCGGGAGCGAGCGCGGCGGCGGTTTCCAGGGCCTTCACCGCGTCGGTGGTCAGCCGCAGACGCTCATCGAGCACCGTAGCCGATTCGACGCGCGTCATTGCGCCCTGCGCCTGGCTGTACAACTGCGCGACGAGGTTATCGATCCGATCCTCGATTTCGCGCGACAGGCGGTTGAGCCGCTCGCTGCCGGGCATCATCTGGCGCAGCCCGGCGACCGTATTCAACAGTTCTTGCAGCAGTCTGGCGCGCTCGGCCAGGGAACCGCTCGCCATGTTCAACTGCACGGCAACCTGATCGAACTGTTTGCGCACCCGCCCCACCAGATCGATCCGGTCCTGCGCCATCGGATCGTTCGGTACGACACGCAGCGCCCCATCATATTTTTGCAGCGCGCCGTCCCAATCGTCCGCGGCCAGCAGGCGATCGCCTTCGGACAACAGTTCGCGCGCCAGCGCCAGATCCTGAATATCGAGCAGCGCCTGCTCGACGTCCTTCCAACTGGTGATGCCGGACCGTGCGGCCAGATCGCGCGCCTCACGGTAGAGGCGCTCCGCTTCGTCGTAGTTCCCAGCGCGCACCAGGGAGTTGGCGCGGTTATAAGCCACGCGTGCATCGAACGGAATGCGATGATCGGGCACGACGCCGCGCAGCAGGTTATCTTCAGCCTTCTGGCGATATTCCTGCGCCTGGGCGTTATCGGGATCTTCAGACAGGATGCGGTTCGAGAGATCGACCGCGCGCTGGTAATCGCCGGAATAGTACGCCTGCGTCACGTCCGAGAGCAGATCGCTCATTGCGCCGGAAAAAGAAGTCATGGAGCCAGTCGAAGAAGTGGACGATCTCGATCCGCCGTCCGGTGAGGGCGTTTGATCGAGCGCGGGCGTTGATGAGGGAGCCTGCGGCACAGGGGCGACCCCCAAGTCATAGCGGTCGAGCAGCCCTGTTACCTTGAGGTTTAACTGCGGGCTGCGCTCTGCAGCCTGATGCAGCAGTTCAAGCGTCTCGGCATTGTCGGGATCGTGTTCCAGCGCTTCGGCCAGAATATCCACGGCTTCGTCGATGTCGTCTTCGTCGCCCGCGATCTCGATCCGAATGCGCGCGCGGCGCAGCAGGCTGCGTACCGTGGCCGCCTCCGGCGACGCCGGGGCGCTGCGCCGTGCGAGTTCCGCGAACAGGTCGCGCGCCGCTTCTTCGTAGGGCGTATTTTTGCTTTGGGCCAGCAGCGTACGAGCCTCAGCTTCAAGCTGCGCCAGCTCACTGGCGGTCGCGCTGGACGGCAGCGCATCCAATTCACGACGCAGCGTATCAAGCTGTTGTTTGAGATCGGCCATAAGACTCTCCCAATTAAGTTGGACGTTGCCCTAAGGAATCACGCGGGCGTTCAATGCGTCGTTGATCTGGGCCAGCAGGCGGCGAAGCTCCGCTTCCACATCTTCGTTGATATCATCCAGGATCACCGCTTCCAGCAGGCTTTCACGCGCGCGGCGAAGCGCTTCTTGACCTTCTCGCAGTTCGGCCAGACCGAGCCGCATCCGGCTGCGCGCGTCGCGCAGCGCCGGGGACGTATGCTGGCCCGGCAGCTCCCACCCATGTCGCAGCGCCGCACGCTCCAGGCCCGTCACGAACGTGCGCACGTTCGGCATATCGCGCCGCGCACCCCGCTGTAACACGTCCTGGATCGCCTGGCTCAACGTGGGTTCCACGCCGAAATCCAGATCGTTCACGTCGGAATACCGGTGCTCGACTTCCGACTGGGACGCGGGCTGGGGCATCAATGTACCCTTCTGCGGCGACAGGCCGGTAAACACGGGATAGAGGATGCCGACACACAGATTATGGATATCCTGCATCAGTGACTGGTCAAGCGTGTGCGTACCCGCCTGGATCAACTGCGAGCTGTTGAGGTCGATCACGCGCAGCGTTTCGCCGTCCCAATAGACGTGTTCGAGCTTGTGATCGAGATAAACAATCGACTGCTCGTGCGCCACGCGCAAAAACTCCGCGAACTGCATCGCCAGATCGATACCCTCTTCGGTCGGAAGGCGGCGGCGGTTGTTCGGGGTGTTGGGCTTCATCTGGTAGAACAGGTTCTCGTGACGCGGGAGATTTTCCAGCGCCAGATAGGGGCGCCAGTTTTGCGCGATGTACGGGTAAAGGTGCTCACGAAAAGCCGCGACATCCGTGCCAAACGAGATGATGTCGCCGCCTTCGGGGCGCTCGCCATCGGCGGAGAGGTAGCCGCAATCCAAAAAACGGACCGTGGCCGGACTGCTCGCCATCTTGACGAGCAAATCCGCCTCGTTGATGAAAGCGCGCGCCTCCCAACGCGGCGCGCCATCTGCGCCCAGATGCTCGGGACGCATCACTTTAAACGCAACAGTCTCGTTGAGATCGAGGCTGTCGGCGTCGAGCACGCGGGCATAATGGCCGGGAGCAAACGTGTCGATCGTATTTCCAATGCGATACAGATTTTTCAGCGCTGTTTCTGATGCGCGCATACTGTCCCTTTCCAGACGTGTTTTTTGCCCCCTACCCGTCTACGCCGTACCAACTGCTATGGCAGCTCCCCACGCGGCACAGCATCGATGTTGAAGTCCGTTACGCGGACGACCACGTTCGGACCTGACGCATACAGAATCAAAGTCACTGGCTGCCCTTCGGCAAAGAGCATCACAGAATCCCCTAACAGCTTACCGTCCACGTAGAAACTGAAGGTCGTTTCGTTGGTGCGCCGGACCGACAGCTCGATCGGTCCCGCCTGGGCCGGAAGCTGCGTGCGTGACCGGAACTGCCCGGCCTGATTCAAGCCCAGGTCGATCACGTCCGCGCCCAACTGCACTTCACCGATCGTGCGCTGTTCCTGCGCATTCGCCAACCCGAGGCCAAACGCGATCGATCCGCCCGCCAGCGCTGCCGGGTCGGGACTTTGCAGCTCGAACGTCACATCCGCGCGCGCCAGCGAATTGGCTGTGCCTGCCCGGAACAGGGTGTTCAGCAGATCCGGCGTCAGGTCGATGCTGACCTCGCCACCGCTGCTTGCAGTCGAGAGCCGCCACACGCCATCGTCACCCGGAACCAGCGCGTCGTCGGACCACGTCTGGGCGGCGGAATCGATATTTTCCAGCACGTCCAGCACGCTGGTCGCGGGGCGCGAGGCGACGGAAATCGGCGTTGCGGTCACCGTTCCCACGGGCTGCGGCGTATCGGTCGGTGCAGGCGTCGCCGTAGGCGGCGGCTCGGTTGGAACCGGTGTGTTACTGGGTGCCGGGGTGGTCGGCAGGGTCGTTGGCGTCGCGGTATCCACGGCGGGCAGCGCGACTGCTTCCAGCGTGCGGGTCGGCACGGCTTCGGTGGGCGGCAGCGTCGTTTCTGTCGGGGGCAAATCGGTCGGCTCAGGCGTCGCGCTGGGCGCGGCAGCCACGCCAGCGGCGGGCACGGTCGGCTCGGTGGCCACATCGTCGCGGCCTACCGCGCGTGAAATCGCATACCCGACCGCGATCATCAGCACGACGGCGGCAATGGCAATGATCCAGTTCCAGGGCAGATCGTGATCTTCGGACGGCGCGGCGTCTCGTTCCGGCGCAGCCGCCTCCTCAACCGGAGCGGGCGCTTCCTTGGGCGGTTTGGCCCGCTTACGTCGCTTCGGCTGTGGCTCCTCGTCGTCGTAGAACGTGAGCGTCTCTTCGTCCAACAGGGTCGGTTCGGAGGTATCGGGCGCGGCTTCCGGCGTGACAGGTTCCGGCTCGTCCACCGGAAGCTCTTCTATCAGCCCTTCCCAATGCCGGAACAGCGGATAGGCCGGGTGCTTGGTGATGAACAGCGACGAAAAATGACGCCCAAACGCGGCCAGTTTTTCGCGGCGTGACTGGTCGGACGTATATGTGGCAAGCACGACGCGGTACATCTCATTCCACTGGCGGACCTGATGTGCGTACTCCACGCCAAGCGTCGCCGTGCTCAGATCCACGATCTTGCGGTGTGCCTCGGTTACGGCAGGATCGGGTTCCGGCTGCGGCGACATCGCGCGTTGGTCGATCACCATGCGCGCCTGCTGAAGCTCGGCGGCGCGGTCGCGCAGGCGCGTCACCCAGTCCACATAGGGCGCGATGTTCAGATTGCCCTTGCTGATTGCGATGTTGATCTGTTCCAGCGCCCGGTCGAGCGCGGCCCGTGCCGCGCCGAAATTTCCGTCCGACCAGTCGCGCAGTGCGTCGGCCACAGCCTGTACGGACTGCTCGGCCCCGGTCAGTAGTTCGCCGGCAAGCGGCTGGTTGACCGCGTGACGCAGTTCGTCCACATGTTCCGGGCCTTGTGGTGCGTTGAACGCCCGCTCGACGCTCTGCATCAGCCGGTAGCCCGTCACAGCGCGATCGAGCAGTTGGAAGGCGCGGTGCGTGCGCGCACCATCGAAGGCTTTGCTCGCCACATCGCGCCAGAACTCGGCCTCTTCGATCTCTGCCGTATTCAGCGCCAGCGCGCCGCGCAGCACGTAATGCAGGTAGAGCGCGCGCCACCCGGCGCTGCTGCTCTGGTGCATATAGGCCACGATGCCGCGCGACATGGTCCGCAGATATAGCGTAGTGCTGGGCATCTGCTCCGCGAAGGTGCGGCGCTCCTGTTCTTCGTCGGAGAGCAGCACCGAGAGCACGTTCGTTTCGGCGCGGTCGGTTACTTCGGAGTCGTGCAGGCCGTCGCCTTTAACCCACTGTTCGAGCAGCTCCCCCAAACGGCGCAAACGATCCGCCGCCAATTGTTCGCCGCTGGTCATCGCGGCATCATACGCCTGCTGGCCCAACGCTGCCGCACGCGCAGCATCCCCGGCATCCCAGGCTTTCCAGCCCTCGATCAGCGCATCGGCCAGCGGTCCATTCGGGCTGAAACGCTCCACGAAGGCCGCATCGGGAAGGCGCGAGGTGAGCGTGCCCATCCACGCTGCGACGTGCTCGTTATAGAGCCGCAGCAGATCCGCCGCGCCGTGCAGCTCATCGACCGTCGGCTGGCGGCGTCCCAATGCCAGATAATTCACCGCCGTGCGCCAGCCGCCCGCCGCGCGGTGCAGCGCGTTCACGGCACCCTGAAAAGCAGGATCGGCCAGATCGTCCAGGTAAGGCTGCAAAAAGGCCTGCACGTCCTCGAACCACCCTGCCAGATTCGCGCCATCGCCTTTCGGCTTGAATTGGCCGAGCGCTTCGATCGCTTGATGCACTTCGTCAAAATAATCGTGCAGGGCCTCAAAACTGACCGAGGTTGGATCGATAGCAGCGGCTTTGCGCAGCAGGTCGCCCGCGTGGCGCGGATCGCGGTAGACATACTCGCCTACCTCTTGCAGCCGCTCCACGATGTGATGCGCGGCGCGGCGTGCGCGAATGACCGATGCCAGCATACTTTCGCGCAGGTCGTCATCCCCAGCAGGCAGCGCTTCGAGCCGCTCCTCGGCCTGGGCCAACCGGCTTTCGACGTGCTGGTAAATCACCACCAGCCGCGTCAGGTTTTGCCCACCGCCGTGATCGAGCAGGTCCTCGATCTCATCGAGTGTCACCAACAGGTCACGGGCCTCCGGCATGTCCATCAGATCGCGGCGCAGGCGGACCAGATGCGGACGCAGCAGGTCGATGCCGGGCATGAGGGTCGCAAGCTGTTCGGCCAGCAGCCACTGCGCCTCCCCTGCCGGAGAGACACGATCCGCCTTCAGCAGCAGCGCCTGGGCAGCCGTCTCGCCGTCCCCGCGCAGCAGCGGATCGAGCGCATCCAGCAGGCCGTCGGGCGCGGCAGGCAGTTGCAGCCCGTCCAGCATCGCCGCCGCCGCAATCAGAAAGCGGATCAGCGGCTGGCTGTCTTTGGCGGCACGCGGCAGCAGATCTTGCAGCAGCCCGATCGCACGCGGCCAGTTGCCACTTTCGAGGTAAATCCGGATGGCGTCGAGATCGGCCTGGATTTCGATCTGGTTCAGATAGCCATAAATGTCGGCGGCGAGACTGCGGCTTTCCGGGTAACCAGGGTCCATATCGAGGGCCAACTGGAGCGCATCGGCCAGTTCTTCGAGTTCTTCCTGGCTGGCGGTCGGGCGGACGCGCTTGCGTACCCGGGCCACGATCTCGTCGCGCGATTTTTCCAGCGGCGCGCGGTGCTCGGCCAGGGCCTGACGCAAATCGTTGATGGTGCGGTAGCGGCGCTTGAGATCGGGATGCACGGCGCGCGACACGATGGTTTGCAGGCGCGCGGGCACGCGATCCGCATACGTGCCAAAGTTGACGAAAAAGCTCTCGTCCTCGCTGCCATCCGTCGCCAGACGGTTGCCGCCGGTCAGGATGAAATACAGCAGCTCCCCACACTGAAAAATATCGCTGGCCCGCGTCACCCCCGGCGACGCGCCGGGTTCATCCAAAAACACCGCGTTACCCCAGTCGATCACCTTCAACTGGTACATTTCGCGGTTCCAGAAAAGGTGCTTGGCGTCTACGTCGTTGTAGATCACGTCGTGCTCGTGGGCGAAAGCCAGCAGATCGAGCAGGCGATCCATGATCACGAGCGTCTCAAGCTCCGGCAGGAGCGCACTACGTGAGGCCAGATCCAGAACGAGATCTTCCACGATCTCACCCTGGGCCAGATCCATCACGATATACTCGTGCGTGTGCCCGCCGACACGGAACGTCCCGCTGCCGCGCAGCTCGGTCAGCACGGCATGACCGGAGAGCCGCTCAAGCGCCTGACGCTCGTTGCGGATGCTGACCTCCTGCCCGGCGCGCATCGGCGGCGCGTCCTGGGGCGCGGGCCGTTTGACGACCACCGGACGGTCATGATCGGCGGTATCGTACGCGCGCAGCGTCTCGCCGGAGCGACCCCGCGGGTAAATGTGATCGTAGCGATAGCGGTTATCAAACAGGCTTTCCGTACGGCGGCCTGACGCTCGTGCGGACATAGATGGCTCCTGACACCAGGCGGCAAAAAGAACTGCCATTTATTCAACGCGCCCTTATTGTACGCAGCCGGGCGTTGGAATACCAACCGGAAGCCATTCCGAAAATAACGCTTTCCATGCTACATTTAGGTTTAGAGCGGGTGCGGCAGTCTCCGCCGGAGCATCAGTGGCAAACCGGCGAGCGCTGTACGACATCATGCCGCCCGGGGAACCTCTCATGACAACCACTACATTCCGGTTTCACCTGTTTGGGGTGCTGCGGCTTCACAGCGGCGGCCAGCCGATAATCCTGCCCCCACAGCCTGCCGCCGTCTGCGCGTTTCTGGTCCTCAACCGGCAGCGGCGTATCACGCGGGAGGAGCTGCAAACGCTGTTCTGGCCGGACGCCGAGCCTGCCAAAGCACAGGAACGCCTGCGCCGCTCGCTCTACTTGCTGCGGCGTGCGCTGGAACCTCACGAGGACCTGATCGCGGCGGAAGGCACGGAGCTGGCGATCGCGCCGGACGTGGCGCTGTGGGTGGACGCGGAGGAGTTCGAGCGGCTGCTGCTGGACGCCCACCGCACCGAACCGCCCGATCGCGCACTGTTGGAGCGCGCCGTCGATCTGTACAAAGACGACCTGCTCAAGCAAATCTACGCTGACTGGGCGCTGCTCGAACGCGAGCACGCGCGCCAGCGGCTGCTGATCGCGCTGCGCCACCTGATCGGGCTGTGCCAGGACAGCGGCGACTGGCCTGCCGTGCTGACTTACGCGCACCGGCTGCTCGAACTGGACCCGCTGCAGGAAGTCGCGCATCGCGCGCTGATGACGGCACACGCGGCCACCGGCGATCGCAGCGCGGCGCTGCGCGTTTACCAGCAGTGCGTGAAGGCCCTCGATGAAGAGCTGGGGGCCGATCCGCTGCCGGAAACCACCGCGTTATACGAAGCGATCCGCGCGGGTGAAATGGTCAGCGCGATCCCGGTTACGCCGCCTGCGCCGCCGCCCGCCGCGAGCCAGGAGCTTCAGCAAGTGCCGCTCGTGGGGCGTGACGCGGAAATGGCCGAAATTGCGGCGGAGTGGCGCATCTGTCAGTCAGGACACAGCCGCCTGCTGTTGATCACCGGCCCGGCGGGCATGGGGAAATCGCGGCTGGTGCAAGAAGCCGCCGCGCGTCTGCCAGGAGCAGGCGTCACGCTCCTGACCGGAAGCTGCTACGCAATGGAGGCCGGAACGCCCTACCACATGATCGCGGAGGTGATGAACGCGGCCCTGCCACACCTGGACGAGCCGCTCGACCCCGTGACACGCGCCGACCTGATCCAGCTCGTGCCGTCGCTGCAAGCCAACGCGCGTGAATCGCAGGTGATCCGGCTGACCGCCGCGCCCGATACCGCCGTGCGGTTGCAAGAAGCGGTAACGACCGTGCTCCGGCGATTGGCTTCCACGGGGCGCGGGCTGTGGCTCATCGCGGAAGATCTGCACTGGGCCGACCCCGCCAGCCTCGCCTGCCTCAATCACGCCTTGCGGCGCTGCGCGGAACTGCCGTTCATGGTCCTGGCGACCCTGCGCGACGAGGAAGTCTCGTTCGACTCGCCGCTGCTGGACTGGCCGAGCAATTCAGTGCATGCCCCCGCGCCTACGACGCGTATCCAGCTTGGGCCGCTGCCGCCAGAGCGTGTACACGATCTGCTGGGGCAAATCACGGCAGGCAGTGACGCCGACCGGCTGATGGCCTTCCTGACCCGCGAAACGGCGGGAAACCCGTTTTTTATGGTCGAGACGCTGCGCGCGCTGCTGGAACAGGGCATTTTGCGGCGCGATGAACAGGGCATCCTGCACCTGTCAAACGGGATCCCGGTCGAAAGCGATGGGCTGCCGCTCTCGGGCGTGGTGCTGCAAACCATCCGGGGGCGCATCCGGCGGCTAACGCGCCCCGCGCAGGATTTGCTCACGGCGGCGGCAGTGCTGGAACACGACCTGGACGAGCGTCTGCTGGCCCAACTCGTCGATCCGACTTCCCCCGTCGATCTGGCGCTGGACGAAGTGCTGAACGCGCTGATCCTGGCGGAAACCGCCCCCGGACGCTACGAATTCACGCACATCAAGGTACGTGAGATCATCTATGCGGACACCAGCGCGCCGCGCCGCCGTTTTTTGCACCGTCGTGCCGGGGAAGCGCTGGCAGCCTCGACCGCGGCAGCCACGCTGCCCGAAACCGCGCAGCTTGCTTATCACTTCGGGCACGCGCACGAGTGGGCGCGGGCGCTGCTGTACGAATGGCGGGCGGCACGCACGGCGCAGTTGGCTGGGGCGATGGCCGAAGCAAACCGCTACGCCGAAAATGTACAGACCATCCTCGACCAGCACGGCCCCAACATCGACGCCGCGACCCTGCCGGAAGCACTGGACGCGATCCGGTTCGATATGCTGGCGCTGCGGGCGGAATTCCGGCGGCAGGCAGCGACGGGTGGCCTGTACTACCCGCCCGACCTGATCACCGCGATCGACGCGCTCGTGCCTGCGCTGGACGAGCCGCGACAGGCGCGTGCCGCGTTGCAGCAGGCGACACACCGGCTCGGCCAGGGCGATCTGGCCGGGGCGCAGGAAGCCGCCACGCGGGGCCACCAGATTTATACCCGCCTGGGCGATGGCTGGGGCCAGATGGACGCGCTGCAGCACGCAATCGAGATCGCGTATCGCTCCGGCGATATCGTGGCGATGCACGACCTTGTGAACGACATGCGTGCACTCAGCAAGCAGAACGATCTGCCTGAAATCAGGCAGGCGCTGGCTCAAACCGAGATGCGGCTGGCAGTCTATGCGGGGAACTGGATGGAAGTGCTCCGACTGGCAAAAACGCTCAGCACCCCATCACAGCTTGATCCGGCGATTGCGTGGCTGCCGCTGGCGAATCTGGGGCTGGCATACCTGAAGCTCGGCGCGTACGACGAGGCCGCCGATGTCGCTCAGGAAGCACGCCGCATCAGCGAGGAAACGGGCGTGCTAGGGCTTGGCGCGCGGGTGCTGCTGGCGCAGATCGAGCTAACGCGCAACCATCCGACCGCCGCGCGCGACATGCTGCGCGATCTGCTCGTCGCGCCGGACCCGCTGATCGGAGAGGTCGAGGTGGTGTCGCCCGCGCTGACGCTGGTGCGCTGCTGCGTCGCGCTGGGAGACGACGCCGAGGCGAAAAAATGGGCGGGCCGCGCCTCGCAGGCCATGAGCCGCGTGCGCCTGCCGATCCTGTACCCGCTGCCGCAGGTTGCGTGGGCTATCACGCATCTGGCCGCGGAACGGTACGAAGACGCCCTGCGCCGCCTGTCGTATCCGCTGGAATACATCATGCTGCTGGAGGATACGTCGCCACAGGAGATCTTCGCGCTGCGCGCCGCTGCCGCACACGGTTTGGGCGACGAAAGCACGGCGCAGGGATGGATAGCCGAGGCCCGCGCCGCGTTAGACAATCAGGCCGCTGAAATCGGCGACGACCGGTATCGCGCGTCGTTTTTGGAGCAGGTGAGCCTGCACGACTTCATCATGCGCGCCAGCGAGGGTGCGCCGTGGCAGCCACAGGATGCGCTCGCCCTACCCCAGACTGCCCATCGATCCTGACTTAAGGCTGTCGCCACGTCTCGACTTGCTGAGCTGCCGCCAGAACCAGCAGCAGCAAATGCCATAACCCATCGCGCACCGGCCCAATCTCGACATATTCATCCGGGCGGTGCGCGTATCCTCCCACACTGATGCCAACGGTCACCGTCGGCAGTCCCTTTGCCAGCAGCATATTGGCGTCCGTGCTGCCCGCGTCGAGAACCCCGCGTATGTTGACCGCCCGCAGCGCTGCCAGCGCCGTCTGCACCAGCGGATGCTCGGGATCGATCGCGCCAGCCGGACGGTTACCCACCACCTCGATCTCAAACGTCAGGTCACGTGTGCGCGTCGAGGTGACCGCGTTCAACACGGCCTGCTCCAACGCCTGGAGGCCCTCCGCCGTCTCGGAACGCATATCGAGGTAAAAGTGCGCGTTTGTCGCCAGGCTGTTGACCGAGCAGCCGCCTTCGATCAAGCCAACGTTATAGGTGGTGCGGGGCTTATCTGGGGGCTTCAAGGCCAGGATACGTCCACCGAGCGCGATCAGACCGTGGATTGCGCTCGGCGCGCCGAAGTGCAGCCAACTGTGACCGCCCGGCGCGTGGCAGGTGATCTTCAACCGGCGGACCGCAATCCCGGCGCGGTAGACCCGCCCCAAAGCCATGCCCTCGACCACGATCGCCGCGCCCAACTGGTCGTGAAGCCGGTGCCACGCCTCGCGGATACCGTCCAGGTTCCCCAGCCCTTCCTCTCGGCTGTTGGCAACAAACCAGATATCCGCGTCGGGCCGAATCTCGCGGCGGGCGAACAAATCAATCAAGACGAGCAGCCCGGCCACCGCAATGCTGTTATCGCCAATGCCGGGGCCGTACAGGCGCGCCCCTTCGCGGCGTGTGGTGAGATCCGTGCCGAGGCCGAACACGGTATCCAGATGCGCAGACAGCATCACCGCCGGGCGATCAGCCTGCTGCCCCGGCCAGCAGCCGTAGACGTTTAGCATCGAATCGATGGCAACGTCGCGCAGCCCGGCCTGCTCGAAACGCTGCCGGACATACTCGGCACGCTCATGCTCATGAAAAGTCGGGGCGGCAATCTGTTGGATGGCGACGGCTTCGGCAAGAACAGCCTCGGGATCAATGGCCTGCCGAAGATCCTGAAGCGCGGCGCTCTGGACAAGCTCTTGAATGATCCCGTTGGAAAAGTTCAAACCAGCCTCGCATTCTATCGAACATAGGCGGTCAATGACCGGAGATTGTGCTGTCTGTTCTACCCTAAAGCCCCGCGACTTACCAGCGCCGCCAGGGTGTGAAACAAGAATATCCCAAAATAAAGGTTAAGAGATGGGATCGCGTGGGATAAGCGTGGGAAAAATGCATATGCCGAGTGTTAAGAGATCTTAATGCACGAACTGAAAACGAGTTTTCTCCCCGAGCCAAACTGCGCGCGCCGCCATATATGGGTGTCTGGGTCGAAAAGCTGCCGCTATTTTTGGCTTTGGTGGGCAACAGAAGGCAATTAAGCTCCATGAATTCAGTTCCAAATGGGGCCAATTTGTAAAATTCTCCGAAATTTGAGTTGTCAGCCGCTCGCCAGTCACTATAATCACACCAGTAGTCAACGCATCCCTGCACCGGAACTGGGCCCTCCCACTGCTAACCGCTGGCACACGTCTCTGAGAGGATCGCATGAGGACACGAAAAATCCTCCTCATCGAAAATGCACGAGCCAACGGTGTCTCTTTTGCCGCGGCGCTGAAACGTAAATATCAAGTCCACATTGCACACTCGGGGAAGCAAGGCCTGATGGTGGCCCAGGTGACGCGTCCCGATGTGATCGTGGTGGACGCGGCATCGCTGCGCACTTCAGGCAACCGGATCTGTGCCCAACTTCGCGCAAAGCTGGGCAGTTTGCCGATCATCCAGATCCGCGCGGCAGAACCCGCCGCCAAAAAAGCGAAGCCCACCGGCAAGAAGGCCAAAAAAGACACGCCCGAAAGCGCGGCAGACGTCGAGCTGACGCTGCCGTTCACGGCGCGCAAGCTGATCAACCGCATCGAGCGGTTCGTGGTGCGCCCCGGCGGAGAACTGCTGGTGGTCGGGCCGTTCACCCTCAACCTGGAAAAACAAACCCTCACCGCGCCCTGGGCCGAAAAGAAGCTGACGCCCAAGCTCGTCACACTGATGGAACAGTTCATGCGCAACCCCAACCAGACGTTGGAACGGCGCGAGCTGATGCAGAAAGTGTGGAATACGGATTACATGGGCGATACGCGCACGCTCGACGTGCACATCCGCTGGATCAGGGATGTGGTCGAACCGGAACCGCGCAGCAACAAATACCTCAAGACGGTGCGCGGCGTAGGCTACCGCCTCGACGTGCCCGACGGCAGCACCCCGGCAGAAACCCCCAAGCCTGCTGCAACCCGGAAGAAAAAACAGGCCGCAGCCAGTTAGCAACCGGCCCGGCCCGCTTCTATAAACGACAAAACACCGCACATCCTCACGTATTGTTCTGCGAGGAATTTAAAACGCAAAAAGGCATCTCGCGCATCAGATGCCTTCGTGCTATCGGGCTGAGTAGCCGTCAGCGGTCGCTACTTCGACGCCTCAAGGCTGGCCAGAGCCTTCATGAGATGGCTCTTGTGGCGAGCAGCATTATTCGGATGCAGAATGCCCTTCACCGCGGCCTTATCCAGAGCGCGAACGGCCTGGACGGTTGCTTCGCGGGCCTGATCCACATTGCCTTCAGCAATGGCAGTACGGGCCTTCTTCATCTCCGTGCGCGTGCGCGAACGGAAAATGCGATTGTTGACGCGTTTCTTTTCGTTGGAGCGAATCCGCTTCAGAGCAGACTTATGATTAGCCACCTAAGTCTCCAGTCTTCCTCAACTTCTTTCCATGAGACGTGCGGCATTGTACCAAAACCACCGCCCTTTGTCCAGAGCTATCTCAGCCCGGCGTCTCATCACCGGACTGCACCCGCAGCGCGGCGCTCTCTTCGGCCAGCTCGGACAGGAACCACTGTTCCGCCGTGGTCAACTCCGCCTTGAGCAGCATATCGGGGCGGCGCTGCCACGTGCGCCGGATCGCTTCGCGCCGCCGCCACACGTCCACCGCGCCGTGATTGCCGTCGAGCAGCACGTCCGGCACGGTCAGGCCGCGATACTCCGCCGGGCGCGTATAGTGGGGATACTCGATCAGACCCATCGCGTGCGAATCCTCGTCCGCGGCCCAGCGAGCACCCAGCACGCCGGGGATTAAACGCGACACGGCGTCCACGATCATCATGGCGGGCAGCTCACCCCCGGTCAATACGAAATCGCCAATGCTGATCTCGTCCGTCACGGCAAGCTGGCGCACACGCTCGTCCACACCCTCGTACCGCCCGCACACCAGAATCAAGCGCGGGTGCGTGACGAGTTCCTGCGCGACACGCTGGTTGAATACGCGACCCTGAGGCGTCATGAGGATCACCGGGGACGCGAGATCGTCACCACGCACATTTTCAATGGCCTCGATCATAGGGCCGGGCATCATGACCATGCCCCCGCCCCCGCCGTACGGGGTATCATCCACCGTGCGATGTTTGTCGGTGGTATAATCACGAATATTATGAAGCCGGATGTCGATCAGCCCTTTTTCGCGCGCGAGCTTTATTATGCTCTCGGTGAACGGGCCTTCGAACATCTCGGGAAACAGCGTCAATATATCTATGCGCATCGCGGTCGCTTCCTCCTGATCCCCTACTGTGCGACATCGTACCACAGGGCCTCACGGAAAGCGATGCCGCCCTCTCCGGTCAAGATGGACTCTGACAACCATGAGCGAATCCATTGACTTTTTGGTGACAAATATCGGCCAGCTATGCACCGTGCCCGCCCACGATGGCGGCCCCCAGCGCGGACACCGGCTCGGGGATCTGGGACTGCGCGAGCATGCCGCGATCGCCGCGCATGAGGGCATCATCATCGAGGTTGGTGACAGCATCGATCTGGCCGCGCGTTACAGCGCCACGCATCAGATCGATGCGGAAGGCAGACTCGTGACGCCAGGCCTGGTCGATCCGCATACGCACGTGCTGTGGGCGGGCGACCGCGCCGACGAGTTCGAGCGGCGCATCGCCGGGGCGACATACCAGCAGATCATGGCCGAGGGCGGCGGGATCAACCGCACAATGCTCGCCACGCGCCACGCCTCGATCCACCAACTGATCGATGAGACCAAACCGCGCCTCAATGCAATGCTGGCGCACGGATCGACCACGATCGAATGCAAAACCGGGTACGGACTGAATACGCCGTCCGAGATCGCCATGCTCACGGCGATCGCGCTGCTCGACATGGAGCATCCCGCCGAGCTGGCGGCCACGTTCCTCGGCGCGCACGCCATCCCGCCGGAATATGCGGACGATCCCGACGGGTACGTGACGCTGATCTGTGACGAGATGCTGCCCGCCGTCGTCCAGTGGCGGGACGAGCACTGGCCCGGCACGCTTTTCTGCGACGTCTTCTGCGAGGTGGGCGCGTTCGACCTGGACCAGACGCGGCGCATTCTGGAAGCCGCCAAAGCGCACGGTCTGGGGCTGAAAGTCCACATCGACGAATTCGAGTCGCTGGGCGCGGGGCGGCTGGCGGCGGAACTGGGCGCGATCTCGGTCGATCATGTGGTCGTCACATCGGACGATGACATCGAGGCAATCGCGCAGTCGGACACGATCGCAGTGGCGCTGCCGCCCACGCCTTTTGGCCTGGGCCTGCCCCACTACACCCCGGCGCGGCGATTCATCGACGCGGGAGCCGCGCTCGCCATCGCTACGGACTGCAACCCAGGCACGGGCTGGAACGAAAGCATGCAGTTCGTGATGGCGCTGGCCGCACGCTACTTACACCTGACTCCCGCCGAAGCGCTGGCCGCGGCCACCATCAACGCGGCGTTTGCCATCGACCGGGCCGATCATGTCGGCAGCATCGAGGTGGGCAAACAGGCCGACGTCGTCATTTGGAACGTGCCATCGTACCCATTTCTCAGCTACCGGTTCGGCAGCAATCTGGCGCATACCGTGATCAAACGCGGGCACATCGCCCACAGCGCCGACTGGCGCGCCCTGCTGGCCTGGATGGGATAAGATAGTGTGTAACACGCCGTAATTCGTGAAATTGACTGAACGAAACAGGCAAATACCGAGTACAATAAACACAGACACTTCACAGCAACGGGTAGAGTCTTATGGATGACGACCTGCTGGTACGCCGAGCACAAGAAGGCGACGACCGCGCTGCGCGCCAGTTATTCGATGTTTACCAACTGCGAACCTTCCGGCTTGCGCTGGGCCTGTTGGGCGATTCCTCTGATGCGGAAGAGGTCGCGCAGGATGCGCTGACCTATGCACTGCTGAACATCCACAACTACAATGCCGACCTGAGCAGCTTCAGCACGTGGCTCCACACGATCACGGTTAGCCGCTCGCGCGATAAGCGGCGGCGCAAGATCCTGCCCAGCATCCCCCTGGCCCACTGGCTCGGCCTCGGCCACCAGATCCGCGATCATACGCCCGGTCCCGAAAGTTACTATCTGCGACAGGAAGCCGAATCGGGCCTGCTGTCTGCCCTCGACCAGCTCAGTCCCAAACTCCGCGAAGCAATCGTGTTACGCTTTTACGCCGATTGCACGTATAAGGAGATGGGAGACATCATGGGCTGCTCCCTGAACACGGCGCGCTCACGGCTGCGCCTGGCAATTGACAAATTGCGTGCTCAATTGGGAGAAGAACAGGTTCGATGGCTGGCAGCGGAAAACATCCGGTAGAGCAAATTCACTACGACGAGATTACCCTTCAAGAGTACAGCCTCGGCCAGCTTCTGCCGGAAGAAGATGAGATTATTCGCGCGCATCTGGCGACCTGCGCGACCTGCCGCGCCCACGCCGAGGCAGTCGCCGCCGTCGCGCGCCGCGTGCAGCGCGATCTGCACAACACACTCGATAACGCCACCCCTTCCGCCCGCCTGAACTTCGACGCCATCAAAGCGGAATGGCACAAGCCGCCGCGCCGCACCTCGTTCCTGTATCGACTGCAAGAAATCGTCCCGGCAGGCCCGGCAGTGATACTGCTGAGCGTGCTGGCGCTCGTTTTTCTGCTGTTCATGCCGTCCAGCGGCACCGTCGCGCTGCGCAGCCTCGAACTGCCGGGCGGCTACGACGGTCCGCCCGCGATAGTCGCAGCGGGCACGGATTACGGGCTGGTGCTGATCCGCCTGTCGGAAAACGAAGTCAAGCCGGTGGCACGGCTGGCCTACCTGACCCGCCCGCGCAACATCCAGTTTTCGACGGATGGGCAGTGGGTCGCTGTCGGTCAGGGCAGCACGCTGCACATCATCGCCACGCAAGACGAAACGGTGCACGCGCGCATCGACATTACGGACGGCGCGGGCTGGGCATGGTCGCCGGACGGAGCGGTGCTTGCTTATACGGACGGATGGGGACGGCTTGCCTTGTTCGAGGCTGCCGCGCAGAGCAGCCGCGAGATGGTGCCCGCTGACGAAGGCGCGGCGAACGTCCCGATCTGGTCGCAGGATGGCAGCGCCATCGCTTACGCGTCTGGCGACAGCCTGTGGCGGCTCGATCCGGCGACGGGCTATCGCAGCGAGCTGGTGCGCAACCCCGCCCCGGACAGCGTACTGCTCGTGCCTGCGGCGTGGTCCACGGACGGAACCGTGCTGCTCGCGTGGGATCAGGTGGCCGCGGCGCGCGGGGCCAGCCCGGCGCTTTACCGCGTCGATGTGCTGGCGCACCGGCTGGAGCAGATCCCCGGCAGCACGCTAGCTCAGGGCGATAACCTCGCGTGGCCGCTCAGCACACAGGAACGCGTGCTCACGGCGCAGGATAACCGGCTGGTGCTCGTCAACGTGATCGACGGGCAGCAGCAAACCGTGCCCGCGCAGATTCCGCGTCCCGCCGCGCTTGATTGGGCGCCCAACGGCGCGTGGGCGGCGACGATCGTGCCGGGCGCGCCGGGCGGCGAAGGACTCTATCTGTATGCGCCGCAAGATGGGGAATTGAAGCCGGTCGCCCTGCCGGGGGATGCGTCCGAGCAGGACGTCATTTGGGCGGGCCCCGAGCACCTGTTTGTCATCCGCCAGACGGACGGCGGCGCGAGTGAATTATGGTCCGTGCCGCTCACCAACGGCGACGATCCGGCGCGTATCCTGACCAACGCCCGCCAGCCCGAAACGGGCACGCTCGGCGGCTGGCAGTGGGATAATGTGCTGGCCGTGCGGCGATTGCCCGCCTCGTAACCACTCCGATCAATCGAATGCCACGAGATCCCGAATCGCGTCCAACTTCGCCGGACCGATGCCGGGCACCGCATCCAGATCGTCCAGGCTGGTAAACGGACCGTTCTCATCGCGGTACGTCACGATTGCGTCGGCCAGCGACGGCCCGATGCCGGGCAGTGTCGCCAGTTCGCCGGCGCTCGCGCTGTTGACGTGGATCAGCGAGGGGCGGTTGGGCGTCGGCGTCTGGATCGCGTCCCCTTCTAGCGGGGGCACGTACACGTAGTCGCCATCGTTAAGCTGCTGGCCCAGATTGACGCGCGACAGATCGGCGTTTCCCGTCGCGCCGCCCGCCGCATCAATGGCATCCTGCACGCGACTGCCCTGCGGCACGGTCACGAGGCTTTCGGGATGCGCCACCTCACCCACCACGTACACGGTCAGCGATCCGGGCGTCGGCGTGATCAGGATCGCAGTCGCGGACGGCGCGGCGGGGATATCCGTGCCAGGCACGCGCGTCGGAACCTGGATTTGATCGCCGTCCTGGAGGCGCTGCGCCAGATTTACCTGGGAGAGATCCGCCGATTCCAGCGCACCGCCCGCCGCGTCGATCGCCTGATACACGCGGCTGCCGTAGTCAAGCGTCACGAGCGCTTCGGGATGCTGCACCGCGCCGGTCAGGTAGACCATGAAGGGGCCGGGAGTCGCGGTTGGGGAAGGGATCGCGGTCGGGCCGGGGGGAATAATCTCGATGGTGGCCGGAGCAGGCCGCCGCCAGATCAAGGCACCGACGCCTGCCAGAATCGCAAGCGCCAGCACCGCAAAGATCACATACTTCAACCGTTCCAGGAGCGGGGCATCAGGCGCGGGAGAGGACACCGGGCAATCTCCTGTGCGGGCAAAATCAGGCGCAGAGGTTAATACGTTCCGCCATCAGCGGGCGAAGGCGACGCCCCGCCGCGTGCTTCTTCCACGATTTTCACGCCTGCGCTGGCCCCGATGCGCGTTGCGCCCGCAGCCACCATTTTTTGCACGTCCTCGTAGGAACGGATGCCGCCGGATGCCTTAACGCCCATGTCCGGCCCTACTACGCGCCGCATCAGGGCAATGTCGGCTTCCGTTGCGCCGCCCCCACCAAACCCGGTCGACGTCTTCACGAAGTCCGCGCTCGCCTCCTGGGCGATGCGGCACGCAATTTCCTTCTCGTCGTCGGTCAGCAGGACGGTTTCGAGGATCACCTTGCAGAGCGCGTTGCCGCTGTGCGCCACTTCGACCACCGCTTCGATGTCGCGGCGCAGAAGATCGTAATCCTGCGACTTCAGCGCGCCCACGTTCAAAACCATATCGACTTCGGTGGCCCCATTGGCGAGCGCCTGACGCGCTTCAAACGCCTTGGATTCCGGCGTAGTCGCGCCGAGCGGAAAGCCAATCACCGTGCAAACCTCGACATCCGGCAGATCGTCCAGCAGCTCCGCGGACAGGCGTACATAGGACGGATTGACGCACACCGACGCAAAACGGTAACGGCGCGCCTCGCCGCACAGGGTTTCGATTTGAGCGCGGGTCGCTTCGGGTTTCAGCAGCGTGTGGTCGATCAAGCGCGCGACCTGCTCCGCATCCAGCTTGGGCAAAGATTCGGTTGTCACGACAGCCTCTTTACGGCAACGGCAGCAAACGCCGTGCGGCGAAAAAACAGCTAAACGTTCAACAAGACGGCAAAGGGCGGCATCAACTGGCTCCAGACCAGCTCACGCCCCTGGCGGCGTAAATCCTCCGTCCGCACGTCGTGCAGAGACCGGGCGCGGGCAAGCTGGTGGTCAGACAAGCGCACCGGTTCGGGCGGATCGCGGAACGGCTCGTCCAGCAGCCACATCCCGTTCCGGTGCATCCGTCCACGGTCCATGATGGACATGCGCAGCCGGTCCCAGGTTCCCGATGACGGTCCTTCGGCCAGATCGCAGCACAACGCCTCGCGGATCAGAGCATCGAATCCCAGATCCGGCGCGGGCGCGGACGATTGGAAGAGATGCAGCAAACGACTGATGTTAGATATACCCATGAGCAACCTCCGGGAGCCAGGCCACGTTCGGTCCCAGCTTGCTCCGCAGATTTTCGCGTGCGTAGTACAGGCGTGATTTCACCGTTCCCACCGGCAAATCGAGGATCTCGGAAATGGCCTGCAGGTTCAGGTTATTCAGGTAATAGAGCACGATCACGACGCGCTGGTCGATGTTGAGATCCGCGATCGCCTCGCGCACCTTCTGGCGCATCTCGACCTGTTCCGCAACCCGATCGGGCGCGTGGCCCATCGGGCTCACCAGATAGTCAACGACATGATCGATGGGCGTGCGGCGGCCTTTCCCGCGAGACAGCCACGTATAGCTCAGGTTCACCGTGACGCGGTAGAGCCAGGGGGCCAGCGGGCGGGTAGGATCGATGCGCGCGGCGTTAAGATAGACCTTGAGGAAACAATCTTGAAGGATATCTTCCGCGACTTGCGGTTCGTGGACAATCGCCAGGGCCGTACGGTAAACGCGCGTACGATAGCGCTCGAAAAGCTGGCCCAAGGCATCTAGATCCGCTTGCTGAAGGCGTTCAATCAGTTCTTTGTCGTCGGGCAGCCTATCAGTTGTATCAAGCATGAAGGATCTCCGTTTGTCCGTCTTTATCGCATTATCCACCCAATTGACCGGCACGCAACTCAGAGTGAGTCGAGGTAAGGCGGCGGGGATAAATATACATCCGGCGCGTTGGGGGGAGCGATTCGCCGCGCGCCGAACAACCACCTAAACAAATATACCGCGACTCGATGCGCGGTCTCGCCCATGAAAATAAGATAAAAAATAATCGAGAACAGTAGCATATCTGGACAATATGTCCTAAGATTATAAAACGATTTGCGAAATGCTCAAGGGGAAATGGGTATTTTGCACTTTGTGCGCTGATTGTCCGGCGCAGAGAGTGTTTTGGGGGTGTTGAATGCAGTCATGTCCAAACTGCGGGCATCAAAATCGCCCCGGCGTGGTGTTCTGCGAAAACTGTGGAACGAACTTGAGCGGCGCGTCGCTGAGCACCAAATCTCTTGAATCTGCCCGCGCCAATATTGATGCAAGCGTCTTGCTAAATGTGAAAATTCAGGGTCCCGAGAACTTCGCGCCCGAGGATACCTTGCGCCTGGAAATTGAAGGCAGTCCCGATCCTGTTCTGCTCAACCCGAAAGCGGAGACGATTTTTGGCCGCCGCGATCCGGCAACCGGCAGCATGCCCGATATCGACCTGACCCCCTTCGCGGGCTACCGGATGGGTGTCAGCCGCCGTCACGCGGCCATTCGCCACGGTGACGAAAGCACGCTCGACCTGTGGGATCTGGGCAGCAGCAACGGCACGTTTCTGAACGGCCAGCGCCTGAGCGCACACCGGCCCTACCGCATCCGCGACGGGGACGAGATCCGCCTGGGGCAAATGGTCGTGCGCGTTTTTTTCGATCCGGCAGGGGGACGCACTAACGCACCGCTGGTGGAGTCGCAAACGGCGATCCTGCCGCCCTCGGCACCGCCCGCGCCAACTGCCGCGCCTGCCCATCCGGCACCGCCGCCGCTGCACACGACGACGAACCTGCCAACGAGCAGCATCCGCAAAGACACGGGTACGCTGCCCCGCCCACCAGCCGCGCCGCGTCCCGTGGACAGCGTTCCGCTGTCGGGAGGCATTCACCTGCCCCGAACCGGAGGGCTGACCGCGTCCCGGCCTCCAGCACGGAAAGACAGCCAGGACACGGCCTCGAAGTCAACCAAAGACGAAGACAAACACAGCTAAGCGCGCCGCTCAGCCGCCCAGTGTTTCGATCACCTCTGCACGGGCACGCGACGCCGCATAGAGAACCCGACCGGGCTTGACATCCCGCCGAACCAGTACCGCCAGTGCGGCACGATCGGCGGGATAAATGATCATGATCCCCTCTTCCGATTCCAGCACAAGGCGGCTCAGGTGCCCCTGCTCCAACCGGCGCAACGTGCGTTCGGCCAAGCCCATCAGGGTCGCAGCCATCGCCGCAACCTGGGGCGTGCCCGTCGGGTTATCGATCGATTCGTCGTCGTCACCGGATGGATAGGACGCCACCAACAACCCATCATTGTTTACGATCACCGACGCGATGATGCCGGGCACCGCCGCATGCATTTTGCGCAGCGTGCGCTCCAGCATCTGACTCCGATATTCCTTTATCATGCAGTCGCTCCCCTGTGTCCGCCCACCGGCCCCTGTGGTGGATACCAGCCCGTTCGGTGCTACGTTCCTTTAAGCATCGGAATCTTGATCCCGTGACGTTGTGCCGCCGCAATCGCTTCGGGGTACCCCGCATCCGCGTGCCGCACCACACCCATACCCGGATCGGTCGTCAAAACACGCTCCAGGCGGCGCGCCGCTTCCGGCGTCCCGTCCGCCACGATCACCTGCCCCGCGTGCTGGCTGTAGCCAATGCCGACACCGCCGCCATGGTGGAAGCTCACCCACGTCGCCCCCCCGACGGCGTTGATCAGCGCGTTGAGGATCGGCCAGTCAGACACGGCATCCGTACCGTCGCGCATCCCTTCCGTTTCACGGTTCGGTGACGCAACCGATCCGGCATCCAGGTGATCGCGCCCGATCACGATCGGCGCGCTGACTTCACCGGAGGCAACCAGCTCGTTGAACGCCAGCCCGGCCCGCGCCCGCTCGCCATAGCCCAACCAGCAGATGCGTGCAGGCAAGCCCTGGAACTCGACGCGCTCCTGGGCCATTTTGATCCAGCGCGCGAGGTGCTCGTCTTCAGGGAACAGGTCGAGGATCGCCTGATCGGTGCGATGGATGTCCTGCGGATCGCCGGAGAGCGCGACCCAACGGAACGGCCCCTTACCCTCGCAAAACAATGGGCGGATATAGGCCGGGACAAAGCCGGGATAATCGAACGCGTTGAGCACGCCCTCGTCATAGGCGCGCTGGCGCAGGTTGTTGCCGTAATCGAACACGACCGAACCGCGCGCCTGAAAGTCGAGCATCGCCTGGCAGTGTACGGCCATCGCGCGGTAGGCGCGGCGCTTGAACTCCTCCGGATCAGAGTCGCGCAGGGCAAGCGCGTCGTCGAGCGGCAGATTATGCGGATAGTAGGACATGGCGTCGTGCGCAGACGTCTGGTCGGTCACGACGTCGGGGATGACGTTCATCTTCACCAGCCGGGGGAAGATGTCCGCCGCGTTACCGATCAACCCCACCGACAGCGGTTCGCCGCGTTCTTTGGCGGCCAGCACGCGGTCGAGCGCGTCTTCCAGATCGGTGGATACCTCGTCCACGTAACGCATCCGCAGGCGGCGCTCGGCCATGTGCGGATCGGCCTCCACGATGAGCGCGACGCCCTCATTCATGGTGACGGCGAGCGGCTGCGCGCCGCCCATCTCGCCCAATCCGGCGGTCAGCACGAGCTTTCCCTTGAGGCTGGGCCAGCCCTGCTGCTGCGCCAGCGATCCGAGCGTTTCGTACGTGCCCTGCAAGATGCCCTGCGTGCCGATGTAAATCCACGATCCGGCGGTCATCTGGCCGTACATGATCAACCCACGCCGCTCCAAATCGTCGAAGTGTTCCTGCGTGGCCCAGTGCGGCACGAGGTTCGAGTTGGCGATCAACACGCGGGGGGCGTCGAGGTGCGTTTTGAATACCGCAACGGGCTTACCCGACTGGACCAGGAGCGTTTCGTCGTTTTCGAGGTCGCGCAGCGCGGCAATGATCGCCTCGAACGCGTCCCAACTGCGGGCTGCTCGCCCCCGTCCACCGTAAATAATTAAGTTCTCAGGATCTTTCGCAACATCTGGATCAAGATTATTCATCAACATGCGCAGGGCGGCTTCCTGCTGCCAACCCTTGCAACTAATCGTTGTGCCGCGAGGGGCACGAATGACGCGCGCCATACTAACCTCCACATGTGAGGCGGTTCACAGTCCTCTTTATTCTAGCATCCCCATTCCAAAATAGCAGGCGGACACAAGTTATTGGTTGACTTCGAGCGCGCTCTAAGTGGTAAACTCGATTTGAGATCGCCATAATCAAAGTATGTGAACACACTCAATATCCCCTTAATTTCACATCACATTGCATCACCTGGAGGCACATCGCATGGACTATACATATCTCGGACGCACTGGCTTACGGGTCAGCCGGCTCTGTTTGGGTACGATGAACTTTGGCCCGGAAACCACCGAGCCGGACAGCTACGCCATCATGGACAAGGCCCTGGATTTGGGCATCAACTTCTTCGACACGGCCAACGTTTACGGTTGGAAGCGGGGCGAAGGGGTCACCGAACAGATCATCGGGCGCTGGCTGGCGCAGGGCGGCGGTCGCCGCGAGAAGATCGTCATCGCCACAAAAGTCTACGGTGAGATGGGTGACTGGCCGAACGAGTCGAAACTCTCCGCGTACCACATCAAGCGCGCCTGCGACGAGAGCCTGCGCCGCCTGCAAACGGATCACATCGACCTGTACCAGATGCACCACGTCGATCGCAATACGCCGTGGGACGAAATCTGGCAGGCGATGGAACAGCTCGTGCAGGCGGGCAAAGTGCTCTACGTGGGCAGCAGCAACTTTGCCGGGTGGCACATCACGCAGGCGAATTACGAAGCCAAGGCGCGGCACTTCCTGGGACTGGTCAGCGAGCAGAGCCTGTACAACCTTGCGGATCGCATGATCGAGCTGGAAGTCGCCCCGGCGTGCGAGTCGCTAGGGCTGGGGATCATCCCGTGGAGCCCGCTTAAGGGCGGCATCCTCGGCGGCGTGCTGAAGAAGATCGAAGAGGGCCGCCGTTCCTCTGAACGCTCGCAGAAGGAAATCGAACGGCTCCGCCCGCAGATCGAGGCCTACGAGGCGTTCTGTGACGAGATGGAAGAACAACCCGCCGATGTAGCGCTGGCATGGCTGCTGCACCAACCCGCCGTCACCGCACCGATCATCGGCCCGCGCACGATGGAGCAGCTTACGGGCAGTCTGCGCGCGCTGGACATCAAGTTCTCAGAGGATCAGCTCAAGCGGCTGGACGAAATCTGGCCCGGTCCCGGTGGGACCGCGCCCGAAGCGTACGCGTGGTAAGACGCAGTTTTCAGTAACCAGAACCAACACTCGCCCCTACAGAGGCTTCTGTAGGGGCGAGTTATTCCTGTCACAGATAGACTGTGAGCGATTTCCACCATCCAGTCAGGGGACGGGGAACAACTACCCGTAAATCGACTTTTTGTCGGGATGCGTGTCAGGATGGGGATCGGACTCCGGCGCGGGCGCAGAAGCGGCAGCCGCACGCGCAGCAGCCTGTTCGCGGCGATCGAGGCGCCACATCTCGAACGCCAGCAGGATCACGCCGACGACAATCGCACTGTCAGCGATGTTAAACACCGGCCAGTGTTCGACGTGGAAGAAGTCAATCACGTAACCCTGGCGGAGCCGATCCACCACGTTGCCCAGCGCGCCGCCCATCTGCATCCCCAGCGAAATGCGGACCAGGATCTGCGGGCCGATGAGGTGACTGTAGAAATAGATGATCGCAGTGGAAACCACCAGCGCGATCGCCAGAAACACGCCGCCGCCGCCGGGGAAAATTCCGAATGCCGCGCCCGTATTGTGCACGTGCGTGAACCGGAAATATGGCTCGATGGCCTTAATGGGCATCCACGAGTCATAGGGGGCGAGATGCGCGGCTACATACCGCTTGGTGAGCTGATCCAGGCCGATGACCAGCAGCACCACAAGCGCCAGCAGCAGCCAGTAGCCCACCGCACCGCGTTTGGCGGGTGCGGACTCGACGGGATCGTGGTGGAGATCAACCATACCTAAACCCTGGCGCGATAATCGCGCGCTTCGGCGCAGCGCAAGCATAACGGCGTATAGGGGATCGCTTCGAGCCGCGCAATGTCGATCTCGTTGCCACACTCCTCGCAGATCCCGTAGGTCCCCTCCGCGCAGCGATCAAGCGCCTCGCCAACTTGGCGCAAGCGCGTCCGCATCGCATTCAGCGTCGAGGCGTTCACCGTTTGATCGAACACGATGGTCGCATGATCAGCCTGGTGGTTAGTATACCCGGTGCCGGGATCGTCGAGTTCATCCGCCGCTTCCAGCTGCACGACGGTCTGCTCAAGCTCGGCCTGTAGGCCAATCAAGACGCCCTGAAGTTCTGCTTTGGTCGTCGTCATGGTAGCCTCGTCCCATCAATGTGATACGTACGAACCAGTCCATTTTAGCGAATCCGACCCACACGCGGCAACATTGCACCCCGGTCAGAATGAACAAGGGCCGCTCCCCGAATGAGGGAACGGCCCGCTTCTGTATCCAGTCAGGATGACGGGCTAGGCGCTGACGCGCTTCACGCCCAGAGTCACGGTTTCGCCATCGAACTCGAACTCAGCCTGATACATGCCGTCCGAGGGCGAAGCCTCATCGAGTGTATCGGCCAGCGTTTCGCGCCGGATCGCGTCCGCAAACGCCTTAATCGCAGCGCCCAGACGGTCGGTCGCCTGATAGGCCACGGTGATGTGATCGACCAGCTCGAAATCGGCATCCTTACGCATGGACTGCACGCGGCGGATCACCTCGCGCGCCATGCCCTCCTGCACCAGATCGTCGGTCAGCACAGTCGAGAGCGCGGTCAGGTAACCGTACTCCTCGGCCACGGCGTAGCCTTCCGCCGCCGACTGCACGACTTCGCACTGCTCTGGCGTCACGGTGAAGGTCTTGCCGTCCACGGTCACGTCGATGTTTTCCCCGGCCAGCAGCGCCTTCGCCCAGCGATCCACATCCTCCGGCGCGCCTTCGCGCAGGGCCTTCTGGACCCTCGGAAAGTCGCCCTTCAGGGCGCGACCGAGGACCATCGGCAGCGGATTCAGGCTGTACTGCACCATATCGCTGGCCGAATCCGCCACGCGCAGCGCCTTGACGTTCAGCTCGTCCGCGATCGTGCTGTTCAGCGCGCGCACTGCGCTGCGTTCCGCGTCCGTCCGCACGACGAACACGGCTTCCGCGAGCGGCTGGCGCACCTTGAGGTTGGCGCTGTTACGCGCGGCGTGCCCCAGGCTGACCAGACGCTGCGCCAAACGCATGTCGTCCATAACCTTCTGATCGATGTAGTCCGTACCCGTCTCCGGCCAGAAGGCAAGGTGCACGCTCTCCGGCGCGTCGGGATCCACCCCGGCGACCAGATTGCGGTACAGCGATTCGGACAGGAACGGCATGGTCGGCGCGAGCAGCTTGGCGACCGTCGCCAGACATTCGTAGAGCGTCTGGTAGGCGGCCAGCTTGTCCGTGTCGCTCTCCGACTTCCAGAAGCGGCGGCGCGACCGGCGCAGATACCAGTTGCTCAGCCGGTTCACGAAGTCCTCGATCGGACGGGTCGCGCCCGGCGCGTCGTAGTCCTCGAAAGCCTGCGTCACGTCGCGCACAAGGCTGTGCAGCTCGCTCAGGATCCAGCGATCCAGCAGATCGCGGTCCGCAACCGGCACCTGGGCCGCCTTCGGATCGAAGCCGTCGATGTTGGCGTAAGTCACGAAGAAGCTGTAGACGTTCCACAGCGTCAGCGTGAAGTTGCGCACCACCTCGCCCACCAGCTCGACCGAGAAGCGGCGCGGGTCGCCGGGCGGGCCTGCGGTATACATGTACCAGCGGAAGGCGTCGGCTCCGTATTTGTCCAGCACGCTCCACGGCTCGACGATGTTGCCAAGGCTCTTGGACATCTTCTTGCCGTCTTCGTCCAGGATGTGCCCCAGGCAGATCACGTTTTTGAAGCTCACCTGCTCGTTGAGCATGGTGCTGATCGCGTGCAGGCTGTAGAACCAGCCGCGCGTCTGATCGACCGCTTCGCAGATGTAGTCCGCCGGATACTGCTCCGCGAACATCTCCTGGTTCTTGAACGGATAACCCCACTGCGCGTACGGCATCGAGCCGCTGTCGAACCAGACGTCGATCAGCTCCGGCACGCGGTGCATGGTTCCGCCGCACTTCGTGCAGGGGAAGGTCACTTCGTCCACATAGGGCCGGTGCAGATCCAGCTCGGACAGATCGCGCCCGGCCAGCTCTTGCAGCTCGGCGACGCTGCCGATGCAGTGCATGTGGTCGCAGTCGGGATTCTCGCAGCGCCACACGGGCAGCGGCGTGCCCCAATAGCGCTCGCGCCCCAGCGCCCAGTCGCGCACGTCGTCGAGCCAGTTGCCGAAACGCCCGTCCTTGATGTGCGACGGCACCCAGTTGATCGTCTGGTTGAGATCGACCAACTGCTGGCGGTAGCGCGTCGTGGCGATGTACCACGTCTTGCGGGCGTAGTACAGCAGCGGCGTGTGGCAGCGCCAGCAGAACGGATAGTTATGCGTGTACAGCTCGGTCTTATAGAGCAGGCCGCGATCCTTCAGCTCGGCCAGGATCAACGGATCGGCGTCCTTGACCCAGGTCTCCGCCCACGGCTCGACCTCGTTCACGAACGTACCGTTCGGCTGGACGGTCATCAACACGGGCAGGTTGTTGGCCTTGCCCACATCCATGTCGTCCGCACCGAATGCAGGCGCGATGTGCACGATGCCGGAACCGTCCTCGGTGCTCACGAAGTCGCCGTGGATCACGTAAGCGTAGTCCTGCTCGACGGGCAGGAACTTGTAGAGCGGCTCGTAGTGCATGCCAAGCAGATCGGCGCCCTTCATCTCCTGCACGACGGTGTACTGCTCCGGGTGCGTCAGCGCCGACATGCGCGCTTTCGCCAGGATCAGGCGTTCCGTGCCGTCGCCCTTCGCCGCCGGACCCTCGACCATCACGTAGTCCACGTTACGGCCTACGGCCAGCGCGACGTTGCCGGGCAGCGTCCAGGGCGTCGTGGTCCAGGCCAGGAAGAACACGCCCGGCTGGTCCTTGACGGCGAAGCGCACGAACGCGCTGGGATCAGACACTTCCTCGTAGCCCTGCGCGACCTCATGGCTGCTCAGCGGCGTACCGCAGCGCGCGCAGTAGGGCACGACTTTGTGCCCCTCGTACAGCAGGTCCTTGTCCCAGAACTGGCGCAGGATCCACCACACGCTCTGGATGTATTCGTTCTTGAAGGTCACGTACGCGTCATCCAGATCGACCCAATAGGCGATGCGCTCGGTGAGCTTCTCCCACTGGTCAATGTAACGGAACACGCTGTCGCGGCACTTCTCGTTGTACTTGGCGATGCCGTACTCTTCGATCTCGTGCTTATGCGTGAAGCCGAGTTCCTTTTCGACTTCGATCTCCACGGGCAGGCCGTGCGTATCCCAACCGCCCTTACGCAGCACGTAAGCGCCGTTCATGGTGTGATAGCGCGGGAACATGTCCTTGAACGCACGCGCCAGCACGTGATGCGTGCCAGGACGCCCGTTGGCCGTGGGCGGCCCCTCGTAGAACACGTAGCGCTCCCCACCCTTGCGCTCGTCCATCGAGCGGCGGAAGACTTCTTTGTCACGCCAGAAGTCAAGCTGCTCGCGTTCCAGCGCTTCGATGTCGATCTTCGATGTTACAGGTTTGAACATGCATCCTCCTGAAATGGTCCAGGTTAGCCGTCAATCGTCGGTGAAGGTCTCGCTAGCTGCCCGAACCCCCAATCGTGCGCAGCGCGGGCCGAGTCGTCCCTGTCGCCACGGGTGCACCTCCTCCGGTGGGCCGTAGTAACGGCCTAGTTTAAGCTGTACTTGTAAAACCTGAAGCGGGTCGGTCCCTGATCGTCGGGGTACCCGTCCGCGATGTAAACTTCCCACGATACCGTTTGCTCACCGCTCTTTTTCGTGCCCAGGCAGTGCGCAACGGTACGCACGCCAGAACTGGTATCAAAGCTGCTTTCGCCCAGGGTCGCCATATACTGGCACTCGCTGCCCTGCTCTTCGAAAAACGCAGCTACATCTGGCCCGGACATCGACGTGCGGTAAATCCAATATTCCGCGTCGTGCTCCGGCTTGGCGTGCTCGACTTCCTCCACGCCTTCCGGCAGCGGGGCCTTCAGCGGAAACACCAGATCGTAGAGCGTCGGCACGACACTCACCAACACCAGCGCCGCCAGCGCCAGCGCCGCGACGCCGATCACCAGCGCCAGCCACAACGGAAACTGCCGCGATGATGATTCTTCCGCCTCTGCCACCACAGAATCCTGTTCGCCGCTCAGATCGCTCATGTGTCAATCGTCCCAGTAACGCTGCACGTCAACGACCACTTCGCCCGAAGATGCCTGCGCCGGATCGTACTGCGGCTGGATAAGGATCACGGAATACTGCGTGAAGCCCAACAGCGAGCGGTCGGCCAGACAGCGCGTGTAGAGATAACCCTCGCGGACCAGATCCCCCGATTCGCCCGTCGAGACGGACGCATACTGCGGCTGGCAGGTCAGATCCTGCCGGGTGTAAAAATGCTCGACTTCGGACACCGGCGCGACCACCGCATACTGCTGGTGATCCTGGCCGCCCGCGACCTCCTCGTCGATCGTCTTGACCGCGCCGGGAAACACGTCCAGATCGAGCGGCTGGCTCCTGCTCCAGCGCGCATAAAAGTATCCGGCCACGGCAGCCACCGCCAGCACGACCACCAGCGCGGCCACGCCCAGAGCAATACGCACTGCATTGAATCGCGGTCCAGAGTCGTCCATGACCCGTTCGCTCATTCCTCAAACCGCTCCAGCACTTCCAGCCCGGCGCTGCCCTGCACGAGCCGTTCGGCCAACCGGACGTCCGGCTCCATCAGCGCACGCAGCAGAGCCGCCTGCTCACTCTCAAATACAAGGTTCCAATCGTTCAACGCCTCGCGCGCGGCCCGCAGCGCTTCGACCTGCCGCCCGGCTTCCTCGCGCTGGCCCAGGCGCACGTAGCTGCGCGCTAGCCACAGGCGGACCAACACATGATAACGGCGGTGCGGTAGCCCGGCTTTCAGCGCCGCCTGCAAGTGCTCCACGGCCTGCGCCGGATCATCCAGACGATCCTCGATCATGCCGAGGTTGTACGCAGGCAGCCAGCTCTGCGGATCGTGCTCGACGGCCTGCTGCGCCGGCGCGCGTGCCGCCTCAAAATCGCCGGACTGGGCGCGCACTTCGGACAGGCCAATGTAGCCCGACGCCGAGTCGGGATCGAGGCGGATCACCTGCTCGTAATCCTGCTGCGCCTTCTCCGGATGGTTCGCCAGCCGGTGCAGATCGGCGCGGAACTGGTAGTGCTCAGGATCGTCCGGCTCGGTTTGCACCAGCTCGTCCATCACGGCGATCGCCTCGTCCAGCTCACCGTGGCGCATGTGACGGATCGCCTGCTGGTACTCCATACGGACGTGCGTGCGCAGGATGATCGGCGCGATGATCAGCCAGCCGAAACCGCCGCCCGCAAAAAAGACGGCATAGTCGGGGATAAAAATCCCCAACGCCAGCAGCACCAGCCCCGGCCCCACAGACGTCCAGAAGCGCCGCCGGACGCGAACGTTGATCTGCGTGCTGACCACCACCATCAGCCCAGCGACAAACAGCCAGACCAACCCGATCTGCACCTGGGCCAGCCAGTCCGCGCCCGAATAGGCGACCTGAAAACCGAGCATGAGCGCGCCCGTACCAATCAGCAGCGCCGCTATCAGACGGGTGCGGTGGGGTCCAAGCCAGCGTACAACTTCTCGCAGCACGGTTCACTATCCTCGCTTACAGCCCAGCGATCAGCGGCTGTCGCCGTCTTCCGGCTCCATGCGCATGCGCACCATCGTCGCAAGGCCACCCATCGCTTCCCAGAAGCGGATGCCCGCCGAATTCGCCGCCGCGACCTGCCATTCGATGTGGGCCGCGCCGTTGGCATGGAACCACTCGGTGAGCGCCGTCACCAGATCGCGTGCCAGCCCGCGCCGCCGGAAACGCCGGTCCACATAGACGTCCGCGATGTACCCGGATTCGACCGGCACGAACAGGTCAGGATGAAGCGTGATGATCGCGCCCAACGCGAACCCGACGGCTTCGCCGTCTACTTCGGCTACAAGGGTGCACGTCTTCGGATCGTCGCGGCTTTCCACCAGACGCGCGGCGTACCGCCCGGCTGCACCTTGGGCGGGAATCGGCATGCGCGGGTCCAATCGCACGTGATAATCGGAGAGCGCCTGCCACAACCGCGCTATGGCCGCTTCGTCCTGAACCTGAACGGGCCGGATAACGTGTTCACTGATCTGCGAAGTCCGCATCGTCTCCCCTGGACCACAAAACAAAAAACCCCCATCCACCAATAAGGGACGGGAGTTTAGCTCTCGCGGTACCACCCTTGTTTCCCGGCAGCCGCCGGGACGCTCAACAGCCACAACCATGGCCTGGTCGGATAACGGGGACCACCCGGTGACGCTTACTGGCGACCGCAGCCGCGTTCGGCGCACAGCTCGAGAAGGATTTTCCGCCCGCCTGCTGTGCCCGGCTCGCACCGTTCCCAGGCTCGCTGATCGTTAGGCTGAGGCGTACTCGTTTCTGTCTTCGCCTGTCACAGCGAAGGATACCATACAGCCCTTCTCCGGTCAAGATCGACCCCTGCCAGAGCGAGTTCGTACGGGAGGAATGACTATACGAACACCTTCAACCCGGTTGGCCCCGCCTCGACCTGAATCGGCAGGGGCAGCACGACGCGAAACACACTGCCGCTGCCGGGGAAACTCTCGACCTCGATCTGGCCGCTGTGTGCTTCGATGATGCGCTTGGCGATCGCCAGTCCCATCCCGGCATGGCGGCCCGTGCGTGCCGGGTCGGCGCGGTAGAAGCGCTCGAAAATGAGCGGCAGGCTGGCCGGATCGATTCCAACCCCCGTATCCCGTACTTCGGCCACGGCATACTCATCGCGCCGGAACGTCCGAACCTTAATCGTGCCGCCTTCAGGCGTATAAATCACCGCATTTTGCAGGATATTGACCAGCGCCTGCCTGAGCACCTCGGCATCCATGCCTACCGGGGGCAGCTCGTCCGCCAGATCGATCTTGAGTGTCTGATGTTTTGCGTCTGCGTCGGCCTGCACGCGATCCACCGCGCCATTCACAACCGCGTTCAAATCGCGCAGATCGGGGTTAAAGGTCCACACCGTATCCAGGTGTGACATCGTCAACAGCGCATTAACCAACCCGCTCAGATAGGTCACCTGCTCCTGAAGCACGTGGACCTGCCCGCCAATGTTTTCACCACGCGCGCTGAGGTGCTCGGCCAGATCCAGCCCGGCGCTGATCACAGCCAACGGCGTACGGAACTCGTGCGACGCGTCGCGGATAAAACCGCTCAGCATGGCAACTTTTTCGCGCTCAAGAGCGAGCTGAAGCTCTTGCTTCTGCGCGCGCTTGCGCTCGGTGATGTCGCGCCCAACGGCCTGATACTCGACGGTATCGCCCGAATCGGAACGGATCACCCGGATCGTCCACTCGTACCAGCGCACTTCGCCGTCTTGCGTCAACGAATGCGTAAACGTGGCGTTTTGATCGCCTTTTTCCAGAGCAGCCAGCTTCTCCAGAATCTCGTCCCGGTACTGTCCCCATGCCTCAGGCCGGAACAACGTGCTGGGCAAATCCTCAGCCCTCATGTGCAAAAATTGAAGGCAGCTTTCGTTCGCATACAGCGTCGTGCCATCGGGGCGAAACCGATAAATATACTCAAGCTGGTCCTCGGCAATAGCGCGGTACCGCCGCTCGCTTTCGCGCAGAGACTGCTCTACGATCGCGCGTTGTTCGGCCTCGTGCTGAAAGTCACTCATGCGCCGCCACGCATAGATCCCCATCACCACGGATGCTGCGAGCGACAAGACAAAGATCTCATCAAGCTCCCAGCCTTCATGTTGTGCTGTCCAGTCCTGTGCGCGTTCCGAGAGGTCGAAGCGAATCGTCAGCACAAAGATAACGGCGAGAATCACCAAAGCGATCAGCAGATCCCGCCGCGCCCGAGGAGACCTAAGAGGGCGAGAGGAGTTTCGTTCGCTCATGAGTTGATAGTGGCCCACCACCCCAACAATACACGCAGTATTCCCGCTGCGCGATATACGAACGTAGCTATCACATCCACCGTCCACGTCCCGGCTTCCGGCCCGAAGCCCGCACGCGGCTGACTTGTTTCGCCGCCCAACTTGAGGCAATCGCAGGTAGACGGCACTCGTGCGTTATCGTTCGATTGGCTAATCGTTGCGATATTAACTTGTCATTATAGCTTAAACCAGAAATCTGACATAAATCTCTTACAGCCAGGACACCTATTAAAAAAACCGGGTGGCCCACACTTTCGGACCACCCGGGAAAACTCATTCAGATCAGATCCGCGATTTGCTCGGGGTGCTGGGCGACCTTCACACCCGCTGAGTGCAGTGCGGCAACCTTGTCCGCCGCCGTACCCGCGCCTCCCTCAACGATCGCGCCCGCGTGGCCCATCCGACGACCGGGCGGTGCAGTCTGCCCAGCGATGAACGCCACGACTGGCTTGGTCATGTGGCTGGCGATGAATGCAGCGGCTTTTTCCTCATCCGTGCCGCCGATCTCACCAATCAGCACGACCTTTTCGGTCTGCGGATCGTCCTCGAACATCGCCAGCACGTCGATGAAGTTGGTGCCGTTCACCGGGTCGCCGCCGATACCCACACACGTCGATTGGCCGATGCCGCGCTGCGTGAGCGCATAAACCACTTCGTACGTCAGCGTGCCGCTGCGCGATACCACGCCCACATTCCCCGGCGTGGCGATGTGGCCCGGCATGATGCCGACCTTCGCCTGCCCTGGCGTCAGCAGACCGGGACAGTTCGGCCCAATCAAACGGCTGCTGCTCTGGTCAAGCTGGGAGCGCACGCGCATCATATCGCGCACGGGCAGCCCCTCGGTGATGCACACGATCAGGTCGATCCCGGCATCGATCGATTCGTAGATCGCGTCCGCTGCGAACGCCGCCGGAACGTAGATAATGCTGGCGTTGGCTCCGGTCGATTCGCGCGCGGCCTTCACCGTATCAAATACCGGCTTGCCAAGCACCCACTCGCCACCCTTGCCCGGCGTCACGCCGCCCACGACGTTGGTGCCATACTCGATCATCTGCTCCGTGTGGAACAGCCCTTCGCGCCCGGTGATACCCTGGACCAATAATTTCGTGTTACTATCGACAAGAATTGCCATCGTCGTCTCTATCCCTTACGCGCCGCGTGCCGCTGCTACGGCCTGTTGAGCCGCTTCGGTTAAAGTCGTCGCCGTGGTCATGTTGGGAAGCGCCGCTTCTTCGAGCAGGCGGCGGCCTTCGGCCTCGTTCGTGCCCACCAGCCGCACCACCATCGGCAAGCTCACGTCGATTTCGTTCAGCGCCGCGAGGATGCCGCGCGCCACTTCGTCACAGCGGGTGATGCCGCCGAAAATGTTGAACAGGATCGCCTTCACGTTCGGATCGGCGAGGATGATGCGCAGGGCCGCCGTCACTTCCTCGGCCTTCGCGCCGCCGCCAATATCGAGGA